>JANQNM010000056.1 GCA_028279625.1 Candidatus Nitrosopumilus sp.
ATAGGAAGGTGGTGTAGATCACAAGCTTCGGCGAGTGGTGAGCCAGCCTTTACTAATAGACCAACACATCGGTTCAGCCACTTACATAGAGACTATGCGCGATGAATTCATTTTCAATTCATCAAGTGGAACATAATTACACGACATGCGATGATTTCATTTTTAATCACTCTTAGCGGATGCTAAGCTCATTTTGATATGTATCTCTAGAAAATTATGCACGACTATTTACTATGTAATTGAAAATAACATACACCTGTTTGTATTATATCTGAAGTTGATTTTGGTGTAAGAGGATATGGATAACAAAAAGGAAAAAGAACTAACAGACCGCCTTTTGAAAATGGAAGAACAACTAGTAAAGCAAAATGAAAACTTGCGTTCTGAAATTGAAAGTAAAAGTGCAGAGCTGGTCAAATCTGAGAGATTGGCAACAATTGGTACGATGGCTAGTAGAGTTGCACATGATTTGAAGAATCCTCTTACCATTATGCAAACATATTCTGAAATGCTAACCCCTGAAATTCTATCAAAACTTGATTCTAAAGACAAAGAAAAATGGTTCAGATTACAAAACTCTATTTTGGATATGAAGAGAATTATCGAAGATGTTTTAGATTTTGCAAGAACAACAGAAATCAAAAAACAAAGTGAATCAATTTTGAGTATTTTACGTCTTGCAATGAATCATGTCAAATCAACTTACGGAATCATAATTAATTTACCTGAAAATGATGTTGCATTCCAATGTGATGCAAGAAAACTTGAAGGTGTATTTTCTAACTTGATCAATAATGCAGTTCAGGCATTAGATGGACAGGGAGAAATTGACATTGAGGTAGAATCTGATTCTGATAATATAATTATCAAAATCAAAGATTCAGGACCTGGTATTCCTAAAGAAAATCTTGAAAGAATTTTTGAACCAATGTTTACAACAAAAACTACTGGAACTGGCCTAGGATTGGTAATCTCAAAGAGTATTGTTGAACAGCATGGTGGAACAATTTCAGTAAGCAACAAACCAACAACTTTTACTGTAACTCTTCCAAGAAAGTAACTCCTTCTAGTTTATTCAAATGTAGTTCCAATTGAGAATGAAGCTAATGCATTACATATGATGGGTTCTCCAGCAGGAATTGTTGGTGTAAAAAATATCATCCTATAATCTCCTGGTTCACCTGTAAACTGAAATTTCCCTCCCCATGATTCTTGCTCATCCAGAATTACTTCTGAAGGAATTAAATCAAAAGATCCTTCCATAGTTTCAGAATTGATTTGAATAAAATTATCTCCTGTTTCTGGGAATTTAAAATAAGTTGATACTGAATCAATAACAACTGTATCGATTTGTCTATCTAGATCATATTTCTTAAACCACTTATTTGTCATATTGAATTCTTCATGAAAAGATTCAGTTGATAAACTCGTTGGTCCAGAAAATCCAATTTTTAATCCTGCAGTATCATGTGTATTTCCTTTTAGACATTCAGATGTCATTTTAATTTCTACTTGATATGGTTTGTTTGGTTTTTTTGGCTTTAGAATTTTTAGATAGATATCTTTGTCATCATCATAATCTAAATCTGCAGTTCCTTCAAGGTGTATTAATTTTAATTTCTTAAAATGTGGGTCTTTGAGGGCTTTTTTAATTTGATCCCAGGACTTTCCAAAATTCTTTATTGCTTTAACATATTTTCCATCTTCTAAGTAATCTTCTCCTTTTTCTAGATTGTTAGTTGCTTTATCTAATTTTTTGAGACCTTTCTTACTCATGACAACTTCTTCTAGACTTTCAATTGCATTTTCAACAAGTTCTTTATCCATCTCTGCAATTTTCTCGTTAATTTCTACAATTCGCTCTTTGATTGATTCTGATTCTCTATTGTCTTTCAAAATATTATCTAATTTGTTTACTGCTTTTTTATCTGCGTTAAGAGCTTTCTTTCCAGGTTTAAGATTCAATGTAGAATCGTCTTTCCATAGTTTATCTTCAAGACTTTTTTCAATTTGTTTAATTGCAGAATCTATGACTTTCTTTGTTTTTTTCCTGTCTGTCTGATTTTTCACATCTTCCAAATCATTGATGATTTCTTGTTTTTCTTGTTTTACTGTTGTAGCAAAGGCTTCAGAATCCGCAGAAACTCCCCATGTGAGTAATATTGTTGATAGAAAAACTGCTAGAATTTTTTTCATTTATTCACCTTTTCTTGAATTTCTTTATTCATTAATGATTGTCCAAATTTAATATTAAAACATCTATCCTACTTCCCATAATTGGGAGATTAATTACTGGCAGATTTTTCATTCTTCAAATTCTATATCTTTTTGAAGTTCATCAGGTAATCCAATCCACCATTGTTTGTTTTCTTCAGACATCCTATATGACCAAAGATCAAATCTAGCTAATAGATCTGTTGGTAAAATCTTCAAAGTATTTGTTTAACAAAATCTGACAAAAATCTAGTCTTTTTTGTATTCTATGTCTGAATCAATTTCTGAATTCTTTATTTTTACAACTAGAGTGTCTCCTAGTTTGTTAAAGACACGCTGTCTTTTCTCATTTGTTAAAATCCAACCTAAAATCACATCTAATGGAAGCAGAAATGACTTTCCAAAACTCCCAATCAAAATTCCTTTTAGGCTTGGCTTTCTGCCCTGCATGTCGGTAACTTTCAAGTTTAGAATTTTCTTCCCAATTGTTTGACCTGTTTTATATTCCAAAATTACCCAATACACAAAGAAAATCATGCTAGTTGGAAAATATTGAGAACTCTCTGCCCAAAAACCGAATTCTTCGATTTCATATTCTACAGTCCCTAATGATGCAAAAATAATTACTGTTGAAATTGATGAAATTATGATAAAATCAATTAACCATGCAAAGAATCTATCTGTCCATTTGGCAAGAAGTACTTTTGAAACTTCTGAATCACTCACACAGTTATGTTCAATTTCAAATTAATAAAATGTGTTAATCATTGGTAAACAACTATTCCAACAAAGCTGATTTATCTGCATATGAGACAAGAAAACCATGAAAGCAAGATTTGCTACAACCTGCATATCCTGTGGTGGTAAAATTCAACCTGGAAAAGAGATTGCAAAAAATAAAGATGAAAAATGGGTGCACAAACACTGTGCAGAAGACTCTGATGGACTTCCCTAGGAATTAATAGTCTTTAATTTCAACTATTTTTGAAAATATTTTTGGTCTCAATAAAACCTCTTGACGTCTTTTTTTGGACTCTTCGTCGTAATGAAAAAGATGTTGTAAATCTCTACAATACACTATCTCCTGTAATGCAACTTGCAACCGGTGGAAATATGCTAAATTTTGGATATTGGGATTCTTCCACAACAGATCCTATTTTAGCTCAGGAAAAACTCTGTATGAATTTTGCAAAACTGGCAGAACTAGAATCTGCTAAAACTATTCTTGATGTAGGTAGTGGTCTATCGGCTCCTGCCTCTTTTTGGAAAAGCAATTTTGAAAATCTATCTATAAAATGCATCAACATCAATTACTCACAATTAAGACAATCAGAAAGCCGTCAAGATGTTGAATTCCTAAATGCGTCTTCTATTAAATTACCATTTGAAGATAAAACCGTTGACCGGGTTTTGGCATTGGAATCTGCCCAACATTTTAAACCCTTTTCAGAATTTGTTCTTGAATCAAAACGAGTCCTAAAAGATTCTGGTCTCCTTGTAATGGCAATCCCTGTTGTTATAGATTCTTCATCTATTGCTAGACTTGGAATATTGAAATTTACTTGGTCTTCTGAACATTACAGCCTTGATGAAATAAGAAAATTTGTTGTTGATGGAGGTTTTTCTATACAGGAAGAACAACTAATTGGCTCTTCAGTGTATGAACCCTTGGCAGATTATTATGTACAAAACCACCAAAAATTGAAAGAATCCATCTTAAAGAAATACTCTCCTTATGTTGAAAGCATTCTTTTCAAATCTATTAAAAAAATGAAAAAAGCATCTGAAGAGAAAATTATTGATTATGTGTTACTAAAGTGTCATTTACAGTAAATTTTTGTGAAACTATAGGCTACGTTTTTAT
>JANQNM010000057.1 GCA_028279625.1 Candidatus Nitrosopumilus sp.
TGCGGGATTTGAACCCGCGGCCTTCAGCTTGGGAAGCTGACGTCATACCAGACTAAACTAATTCCGCTCAAAAAAATATTCATTAATTATGATTAAATATCTTAATTGAGAAACTAAAACATGGATGCAAGATGTCCTGAATGTGAAAAAGTTGCAATTTTAGATGATAAGATTTCAAATGTAAAATGTCATCATTGTAATTTTGAAGCAGATTATGATACCTATCTTGAAATCATGAAAGACCAAGCCATAAACATGGCATCTGATTATATTCCTGATCGACCTGGACTATAATTACCAAAAGTTTCCTTTATCTGAACAATCTAAATGAGCTCCACACTTTGGACAAAACATATGACAGGCTTGTATATCAACCATTTTGTTCTCACATCTTGGACATATGATATCTTCTGCCATGCCTATAGTTGGAGATTTGAATTTAAAAATAATGCCCAAAGGTTAATTAGTCGTTCAATTTTTTTTTGGAATACTTGGCAAACTTCAAGTTAACAATATCAGACATCAAAGGAAAATCAGTTTCAAAAGAACTCAAAGACAGTGATGCTAATCCATTACTTGGATTGCAATTAGGAAATGAAACTGACGCTTCAATTGTTGGATTAAGTGGAAAATTGAAATTAACTGGTGGAAGTGACAAATCTGGTGTTCCAATGAGAAATGACGTTCATGGGGCTGCTAGAAAATATGTACTTCTTTCAAAAGGAGTAGGTTTGCAAGATGCAGAAACTGGACAAAGAGTTAGAAAATTAATGCGAGGAAATACAGTTTCTGAAGAAATCTATCAAGTAAATTGTAAGTTTGATGGGGAATTACCAGTTGAAGCACCTGCAGAAGATGCAGCTGAATCTTCAGAAGAAAAAACTGAAGATAAAAAAGAATAACTTAACATATACCGATTTTACATTTTGACTCATGCATTGGAGAGAAACACTTCCTGATTGGTATGTCAAAAAATACGGCTATCAACCATGTGTGAACATTGGAACTGCAGGTCATGTAGACCATGGAAAAACTACTCTCATTCAAGCATTAACAGGTTCATGGACTAGTGTACATAGTCAAGAACTAAAACGTGGGATTACTATCAAAGTGGGATACTCAGATGCTGCATTTTACAAATGTAAAACATGTGAAGAACCATTGTGTTATTCAACCACTCCAAAATGTAACAATTGTGGAAAAGAAAGTGAACTATCTCGTGTAGTTAGTTTTGTAGATAGTCCTGGCCACGAAAGTCTAATGGCTAACATGCTATCAGGTTCTGCTTTGATAGATGGTGCATTATTACTAGTTGCAGCAAATGAAAAAGTTCCCGAACCTCAAACTAAAGAACACCTTCTTGCACTTCAAACTCTCGGAATAAAACAAATTGTAGTTGTTCAAAATAAAGTGGATTTACTTTCTTACAAAGAAGCATTAGCAAATTATCAAGATATTACCAAATTTGTTAAAGGAACACATGCAGCAAAAGCCCCTGTTGTACCAATATCTGCACAATCTGGATTAAATATTGATGCATTAATTGGTGCAATTGAAACTTCTATCCAAACTCCTGAGAGAGATGAGAAAAAAGATACTGTGATGCATGTGTTGCGTTCCTTTGATGTAAACAAACCAGGTACAAAATTAAAAAATATCAAAGGAGGAGTGATTGGTGGAAGTCTAACTCAAGGAGTTTTTAATGTAGGTGATGAAATTGAAATCAAACCTGGAATACTAAATGAAAAAAAGAAATCTTATGAACCTCTTTTGACCGAAATTACTTCTTTGGGAACTGCTGCAGGCATTGTTGAGTCGGTTAAACCTGGCGGCTTGGTTGCAATTGGAACTAAACTTGATCCAGCCATGACTAGAAGTGATTCCTTTATTGGTTCGGTTATAGGAAAACCTGGTACTCTTCCTGAAAATTCTACTAAACTAAAACTAGATGTGAATCTGTTTGATTCTGCTGTAGGAACAACTGAAGACATTAAAGTACAACCAATTCAATCTGGTGAACTTCTCAGACTAAACATTGGAACTGCTCCAGTCTTGGGAAAAGTAACTAAAGCCAAATCAAAAAATATTGAAATTGAACTTAGAAGACCAGCCTGCATCTTTGAAGGTGGAAATGTTGCAATTAGTAGAAGAATTGCCGAAAGATGGAGATTAATCGGTGCAGGAATAGTTGGTTGAAGTTATCTGTGACACAAATTTTCTAATTCATTTAGCAACTAGAAGAATCAAGAATATTGATAATCTAGATGTAGAAATAGGCCAAATAACTTTTGTTGTCCCAGAAGTTGTAAAAAGTGAATTATCTAAATTGAAAGAAAAACCAGAAAAAGAACAAGAAATCACATCAACTCTAAATTATATAAAAAATCTCAAAACTGTTCCTATTGGAGGTAAATTTGCTGATAAAGAAATACTAGATTATGTAACAAAATCTAAATCAATTGTTGCAACAATGGATAAGGAATTAAAAAAACAGATCAAAAATAAAGGTAGTTCTGTAATGTCTCTCTCAAATAATAAAATCGTTTTAGAATCTTAGAAAAATTTAACTTTGAGTTTTTTTATTTAGTAATATGGCTGATTTTACTTTAGAAAGTCAAGCATTTGAAAATGGTGGAGTTATTCCAAGACAATATGGATATAAAAATGGAAACAGTAGTCCTCCACTTACAATTAGTGGTATTCCTGAAAATACTTCATCTTTGGCTCTAATAATGGATGATCCTGATGCAATGGGTGCAGTAGGAAAAGTTTGGGTTCATTGGGTTTTATGGAATATTGATCCAAATAATTCTAAAATTAGAGAAAATTCTACTCCTCCAGGAAGTATTGAAGGCGAAACTGATTTTGGTGAAATTGGTTATGGTGGACCAGCCCCTCCTGACAAAGAACATACCTATGAATTCAAACTTTATGCACTTGACATAAAATTAGATGATAACAAAGGTGCTACCAAAAAACAAATTGAAAAATCTATTGAAAATCATATTCTTGGAGAAGTTGTTCTAAAAGGACGATATTCCCCATAAATCTCACCTTTGAACTTTTTATACAAAGAGTAATATGCAAAGTTTTTTGAGAGAAATCAATTGTTTGCAAATTCAAAACTTGTTTCTATGGGGAATTTTGATTTAAAACTAAACCATCTTTTGATAATTGGAATACTTTGTCTATCTTTTTCAATTTCTTTTTTAATCCGTACACAAGCTGCAGATTTTGGATTTGAACTAAATGAATTTGATCCTTTTTTCAATTTTAGAGCTACTCAATATATTGTTGATAATGGAATTTCTGAATATTTTGAATGGAATGATGATCTAAGTTGGTATCCTAGTGGAAGAGATGTATCTGCAACTTCCCAAGTAATGCTTCACATGACAGCTGCTGTAACATATTGGATATTTGGTGGTTCTATTGAACTATATGATTTTACAATCATTTTTCCAGTGATTTTTGGTTCTTTATCTGCCATTGTAATCTTTGCTTTAGTTAGAGTTCTTGGTGGGACAACTGCTGGTTTATTTTCTGCATTACTATATTCAATTTCCCTTCCAATTTTAATTCGAAGTCCAATTGGTTGGTTCAAATCTGAACCTCTTGGAATATTTTTTAGTCTATTAGCAGCTTATTTACTTCTTAGTGGAATTAGTGCTCAAAATAAAAAAATTGCATTTACAAAACTCATTGGAGCTGGTATTTTAACTACATTTGCAATTTCATCTTGGGGAGGAGCACAATTTTTTATAATTCCTATAGGTATCTTCTTTCTTACACTTCCATTTCTAAGATCTGATCATAAATTCCTTATTTGGGCAATTCCTCTTTACACTATCACAACTATTTTGGTATCAGCAGGATTTGAACGAGGAATGTCTTTTTCAACTTTAGGAGGAATTTCATTAATAATTTCTACTTGTTTTCTTGTTTCTTGCATCATCATTCAAAATAAAAGCTCTAAAAATAAAACTAGAAATGGACTTGTATTCCTAATAATTCTTTTAATAATTGCGCCGACTATTCTGATATTAAACTCTGAATCCCAAATCTTACCTTTACCTAGTCATAGATATCTAAATGCAATCAATCCATTTTTAACAACAACCGATCCATTAGTTGATTCTGTTTCAGAACACGCAACTACAACATTACCTCAATCATTTTTCTTTCATTCAGTGTTAATGATCTTTTCCGCTATTGGAATTTGGTTAATTATTAAAAATATTCAAAATAATTCAAAATTATTAAACAATGAAATGCTAACATTCTCACTCATTTTGGGCCTTGTTGGAGTTTATACAAGCTCTACTTTTGTAAGACTGGAAGTTTTTGCATCAATTTCTCTTATAATTTTAGCTTCTTTGGGACTATCTTTGTTAACAAATGAATTCTTTAAAAAGAAACCTCAATCAAAAACAGAAATTCATAAATTAATAAAATTACCTTATGTAATTGGAATTGTTGTTCTTTTAATAATTCCATTAGTTTATCCTGTAGATGGAGACATACTTTCAGTATCAAAAACTCCTCCAACTATATTAAATGGAGGAACAAACTACCCAATTTCTACAAATGATTGGTTAGATGCGTTATCATGGTTAAAAAATAATACTCCTGCTGATTCAGTAGTTGTTTCATGGTGGGATTATGGTTATTGGATTTCCACTATGGCTGAACGTGCAACTGTTGCTGATAATGCAACATTAAGTACAAATGTTATAAAAAATATTGCAGAATTATTTTTGAGTACACCTGATGAAGCCTGGTATTCATTACAAGAGATGCAAGGAGATTATGTTTTAATTTTTGTAGCTGCTGAAAAATTGAATTTAGAATCACCTGATTCGTATTATGCATTACGTGGAGGTGGTGATGAATCAAAGAAGCAATGGTTTATGAAGATTGCAGGACATAATTTAGCAAAATATGTTCATATGGATGCCTTTAGTGGTACCGATTATTTTTGGAATGAAACATTACTAGGACAAATGTTTCCTTTTTCGCCTTTAGGATATGTGAATCCAAATAATATCTCTGAACAATATCCTACATATGTTCCAGGAACACTAGGCATTTATGGAAAAGACATAAAGTTTCCTTCTAATGGTGATGGGCCATTACAACTAGTTTATGCGTCTCCAAGTTTTGTTGAAGAAAAGACTGGTCCTGTAATTGGAGTATTTATTTATGAAGTAAATAAAGAATACAAACCTGCATCTTAGCTTGAATATCTCTCAGCTAATCTATATCTCATATATTTATCATCAGGAGAAAATTTTGCTGGATGTGCAGAAATAGTATCTTCACTGCATTTAGGACATTTATCTCTGAGTGTATAATGATTGCATTTTGAGCATTTTCTTAACTGAAATCTCATCTTAATCTTCTCTTGTTTTCTTTGATTCTTCTCTAGTAAATTTGAAAGTACCTTTTTTCTTTTCAATATTGCCTTGAATCTCAACAATTATTGGTTTCAATGCTTTTTCAGCAGATTTGAAATCTTCTGAAGTAATTGACAATCTGTATTTAGGTGCTCCTAAATATGTAATATCAATTGTTGAATCTTTCTTTAAAACATCTAAAAGAGTTTTCTTAATAACTTCTACACCATCTGATTTGTTATTGGTAATTTCCATTACTCCTCTTATTTCAACTGATGGTAATTTTATTTTTGAACAAATCTCTTCAATTACGGTTGCAGTTTTTTTGGCAAGTTTCAAATCCTTTACAGAGTCAATACCATTTCTGCCAATCTCAATGAAAGCATCATACACAGAATCAAATTTAGAATAAATACTATCTTCTAATTTTTCAATTTCATGATCAGAAAGTTTTGCTTTCTCTTTTACATTTTGTAACAATGTTTTTCCTTTCTCAAATTTTTTAACTTCTTTTAATTTCTGCTTTTTCTGATCATTTGATACCTGCTTTAATGATAAATCTATATCTCCTCTGTCTGGATTCACTTTCTTTACAAGAAGAACTTTCTTCTCACCATCCTTGACAAATCTATTCACAGATCTTATCCAACCTGGAGCAATCTCTGAAATATGTAAAAACCCCTGAATATTGTCATATTCATCAAGGGTTACATATGCACCATGATCCATGACTTTGGAAACTGTAGCAAGAACAATCTCTCCTTGCTCAGGCATCTCTTGAACTTCAGTAGACATTTCTTCTAGAACCCTTTCATGCGTAAATTAATGTTGCTGGTTAGAAATCAATTCCTTTTTTGGCCTTGACTCCTTGCTGAAAAGGATGTTTGATCTCTCTCATCTCTGTCACTAAATCAGCAATTTCAATAACTGCATCTTTTGCATGATTTCCGGTTAATACCAAATCTAATTCATGTGGTTTTGATTTAATCAATGATATGACTTCACCTAATGAAATCAATCCAAGATTTACCGCATAATTAATTTCATCTAAAATAACAATATCATATTTTCCTGATTGAATTTTTTCATTGCTAATTTTGATTGCTTCTTTAGCAATTTTTTCATGATCTTCTTTGGGACTTTGATCATCAATTATTCCAACAAATCCTTTTCCAACTGCAACCATTTCTAATTCTGGCTCAAGTTTTTTTGAAGAGTCCATCTCACCATAGTGCCATGAACCTTTGATAAACTGAATCATACAGATCTTTTTTTTATAACCTGCTGCTCGTAATGCAATTCCTAATGCTGCTGTAGTCTTTCCTTTTCCCTTACCAGTGTACACAATTATTAAACCACCTTTTTCCATTACTAATATCCAAATTAGCTTACTAAAAAATTGAGTATTTTCCAAAATACATCAATTTAAATAAAAATTGGGTATAATCATAAAAATTGAAAATACCTCGAATTGTTTTAGCTGGAGCAACAAGTGGAGTTGGAAAAACATCAATTACCTGTGCTATAATCTATGCATTACAAAAACACGGTTTCTCTGTTCAGCCATTTAAAGTGGGACCTGACTATATTGATCCTAGTTATCTTTCTAGTATTTCAAATCATGAAGTATACAATTTGGATGTGTGGTTAATGGGAAAAAATCATCTTTTGAATAGTTTTGTTTCAAATTCAAAAAGTGATGTTTCTGTAATTGAGGGAGTAATGGGATACTATGATGGTTATGAAGGAAACTCAAACTATGCAAGCACCCATCATGTTGCCTCTATTACAAAATCTCCTGTAATCTTAGTATTGGATGCTAGTAAAACTGCTCGTTCCATAGGTGCTGCAGTATTGGGATTTCAAAAATTTCACAGAAATTCCAGAATTGTAGGAATAATTCTTAACAAAATTGGAAGTAAAAAACATGAATTATTGTGTAGAAATGCATTAGAGAAGACAAAACTACCAATTATTGGTATTATTCCAAAAAACTCTCTTTTAGATATTGAATCTCGTCATCTAGGTTTACTATCTACTTTAGACAAAAAAACTCTAAAAACTAAAGTGACAAAAATTTCAAAAATAATCTCTGAATCACTTGATATCAATCAAATTATTAAAATTATTAAAAATCCAATTAACCTTCCAAAAAAATCAAAACATGTCTATAAAAAACCTAAAACTACTATTGCTGTTGCACTTGATACATCATTTAATTTCTATTACCAAGACAATTTAGAGGCATTATGTCGTGAAGGTGCTCAATTAAATTTTTTTAGTCCTGTTAAAGATAAAAAAATTCCCAAGTGTGATGGACTTTACATTGGTGGAGGATTTCCAGAAATCTTAGGTAATCCCCTTGCAAAAAATACTTCTATGAAAGAAAGTATCAAGAAACTTTCTGAAAATAATATGCCAATTTATGCGGAATGTGGAGGTTTAATGTATCTCACAAAATCAATTTTATCTGAAAATAAAAAACACAAAATGATAGGTGTTTTTGATGCAGAAACTAAAATGACAAATAAAATGAGATTAAATTATACAAAAGGAAAAATTTCTAAAAATACTATCATTTCAGAAAAATCTCACATAATTCAAGGACATGAATTTCATTATTCTCAATTAGATTCAATTTCTCATGATCTAAAATTTGCTTACACTTTGGAAATTGGTGAAGGGATCAAAAAACATCAAGATGGATTAATGCAAGATAACACACTGGCCTCATATGGACATCTTTATTTTGATAGTTCCAATTATGCTCAGATTTTTGTTAAAAATTGTATAAATTACTCAAGAAGATGATTCTGTTCTGATTAATTTGAAAATTGCATTGATTATTGCTGAAGCTGAAGAACTACCTCCTTTCCTTCCAAGATTGGTGATAAAAGGAGCCTCACTTAGTTTTGATAGTTCTTCTTTAGATTCTGCAGCACAGATGAATCCTACAGGAATACCAATTATCAACGCAGGCTTGACAATTCCCTCTTTTACCATCTGAATTACCTCTAAAAGCGCTGTAGGGGCATTTCCGATGGCTACTACTCCTCCATCAATATCTGATTTTGCTGCTCTCATAGAGACTTGAGAGCGAGTTTTTCCTTCTTTTTTTGCTAATTCCATGATTTCTGGATTGGAAATATTACACAAAATATTATTTCCAAAATCTTTAGGATTTTGTTTATTCATCCCTCCAATTACCCCATTAACATCGACTACAATACTACATCCATTTCTTAATGCATTCATTCCACTTTCAATTGCATCTTTATGAAAAATTAGTTTATTTTTTCCTGCAAAATCAAAATCAGCAGTTGAATGAATGATTCTTCTTACAATTGGCCATTCTTTTTCATTATAATCATGAGTTCCAATTTCATCTTCAATCATTTGCATACTTGCATCTTCAATTGATTGTCCTTTTTCAGTTTGCATTTTCAACCTCTTTTGCTCTTTCAAGAATTAATTCAATCATTTTCTGATCTGTTCCAAGATGTTTTGTAATCAATGGTTTTTTAATGTTAGAATCTTTTAGGGCTGGAATTAAATCATTACTGACATCTCTTTTTACATGTGTACCTTCATGAAGAAAATAAAAAACTATTACTAAAACTTCTGGATTATTGTTCTCACATTTTTTTATTCCTTCAATAATGTCTGGTTGTTCAATTTCTAACCAACATCTACTAACATTTCGATATGAATCCTTTAATTTATCTACAATGTAATTCAAAGAGAACTGTGCATTAGGATCTTTACTTCCATGACCAACTATCATTACATCTACTTTGCTATTTGAAAGTTCAACATTATTTTCTTTTAATGTTGAAGAAATTCTATTCTCTACAATATCTACTAAATTCTTATGCATACTCATTGGTTTTGTCACAAGAAATTTGACTTTGGTGTCTTTCTGGAATTTCATAACATCTGTTACGGCCATTTTTACTTTTTTTCCAGGATACAAAAAATATGGTACTATAGTTAACGAATCAATGTCTTCTTTGAGACATTTTGATATTCCATCTTCAATAAATGGAGGTTTTACCTCTAGCAAGCAAAAATCTGTAAAAACATAGTCTCCCTTAGCCTTGATTCTTTCACAAATTGTCTCAAGCTCTTCGGATACTTCCCTTACTCTACTTCCTCTATCAATTAGTAATAATCCACGCTTCAATCCAAAATCCTCGCTATGGCAATAGTCAAATTTGGAGGGAATTTCTGCTTTTCTACAATTAATTCACCTTTTGAAATCATGATTGCAGCAGCTTCTGAAACACTTGCTGTTCCTTCAAATGCTTTTACTGTCTCTGAAGGATTAGGAGCTGAAATCTCTGCCAAATCTTCTCTATTGACATATTCAACAGGAATATTCATCTCAATCCCAACATCTATCAATCCTTGAACATCTTGAGGTTTTTTTATTGAAACAAGCTTGGCAATTGATTTTGGACTGAGATTAAATTTTTTAAAACAACTTTCAATTCCATCCTGAATAGTTTCTTTTGATGTATCCCAATGCAATCCAATACCAACCACCAAACTGGGTGGTCTATAGATAACAGATTCCTTCGATAAATTATCATCTAAAATTTTATCAGAAATAATGAGATTTGCTTTAGAATTTGATTCTTTTAAATCATCTACTGTTTCAAAAATTTTAACATTTTTTGGCAATTCTTTAAACCAATTTTTTCTTCCGACATCTTGAAAAACCCCAATTGGTTCTTCATTTACCATGTGAGCACTAATCTCTGTGACATTAGAATCATCATCTATCTTCCAACCAAATTCTCTTCCAACAAGATCAACTGCTATGGTTTTGTTTACATCTGCAGCTGTTGTGATAACAGGCATTGCACTTAATCTCTCAGCAATCTCTTCAGTAAGCTCATTTGCTCCTCCAATATGTCCTGATAATACACTAATCACAAAATTTTTCTTGTCATCAATTACAATTACTGCAGGATCTGTTTTCTTATCTTTAAGATGTGGTGAAATTAATCGAATTACTGCTCCCAATGAAAATAGGCATATCAAGGCATTATGGTTTTTGAAAAGTTTTACAATTTTTTCTGATGTAGGCTCAGAATACCATGAAATTTCATTATTTTCCTCTTCAAATTTGATAGGAGCAAATACACTATAATCTGGAAAAATCTTCTTAAGTTCTAACCCAATCTTTACTCCGTTTTTAGTGATTGCAAGAACAGCAATTTTTTCCATAATTTCAACGTTCTAAATTTAATAAAATACCTTACTCCTCAGATTTTCTGGCCAAAATATTTCCTTCAAAATCGAACAAAATTACATCAATTGGAACCTTCTCTTCAGAATATTTTCTCATATGCTTGTGTGTTTCACTACAAATTGATTCAAAAAATCCACTGATGTTATTTTTTTGAATTATCTCTGAAACATGTCTTGCAGTATTTGCTTTTTTGATTTCATTGATAATTTCTTCTTGTGCATTAGATTTTCTCGCTAAATCTGCAAGAAAATTCATGTCTACCTTGGACCCTTTAACATGAGTCTGTTTAACTCCTGCAGCCATCTTTGCAAGTTTTCCAATAAATCCAACAACATATGCTTTCTTGATGTTCTTCTTCGCACATTGCTTAATCGTATATCCTGAAAAATCTCCCATCTGTACAAAACAATGTTCAGGTAAATCAACAATTTTTTTTGCAAAATCTTCACTTCTTCCACCAGTTGTTAAAACAACAATATCATTTCCCATTGCAAGTGATACATCCAAATTTTGCCTTATTGAAGCAGCATAAGAAGCTGTTGAAAATGGAATTACAATTCCGCTTGTCCCAAGAATAGAAATTCCGTTTTGAATACCAATTCTTGGATTATCTGTTTTTGGGCCTAATTCTCTACCTTTTGGAACTGAAATTATAACTCTAATTCCTCTCTCAGCAAGGATTTCTTCTCCAATTTCTCTTAAATTCTGAATAATCATCTTTTTTGGAACAGGATTTATTGCAGGTTTGTTAATCTCTAATCCCAATCCAGGTTTTGTAACAATTCCTACTCCTTCACCACCATCGATTTCAATTTCGTTTTTCTTCTCAGTAAATGATAATTCAACTATAATCTCAGCACCATGTGTAACATCAGGATCATCTCCGCCATCTTTGATAACTGAACATTTTGCATTATTACTTTCAAATTCACATGAATGAACTGGAATTTTTAGAAAAGTTCCTTTTGGAAGAATAATCTCTATGTTCTCAAGTTTTTCTTGATTAATAATTGCAGTTAATGCTGCTTTTGCTGCAGCAGTAGCTGAACTGCCTGTAGTATACCCCGTTCTCAATTTTGTCTTTTCTTCTACCACCTCAATCCTATTCCTTATACTGTATTAACTCTTATTTGCAATTTCAAATACTCTAAACAGATTTAAAATTAAAAGATACTTTTTGATTTGTATGGTTATAAAAAATCAAATTGTAATTACGGGTGCAAATGGTTTTGTAGCAAGACATTTGAGAAAATATTTTTCTCAAAATAACATAAAACTGATTTCTATTGCAAGGAAAAATTTTACAAAATTTAAAAATGAAACAAAGATTATAACAAAATCTTATGATGAAAAAACAATTCTTCCTAAAATTAAAAACTCTCAGGCGTTAATTCATCTTGTTGGAACAGGAAATCAAACTGTTGAAACTAACTATGAACTGGTAAATACTGAATATACTAAACACATAGTAAATTTATGTAAAAAAGCCAGAATCAAGAAAATTATCTATGCTAGTGGTTTGGGTGTATCAGCAAATACACCTCTTGCATATTTTATCTCAAAATACAAAGCAGAAAGATCTATTGTTTCTTCTGGAATTGATTATACAATTTTTAGACCCTCATATATTGTTGGAAAAGATGATCTTTTTACAAAATTTCTAAAGAAACAAATCAAAATTGGAAAAATTGAGATTCCAGGTTCTGGTTTGTACTCTATCCAACCAATTTTTATCAATGATGTTGTGCAAATATTCTTGCAATCATTAACAAACAAAAAATTTCATAATAAAATATTAGATCTTGTTGGTCCAGAAGAAATTACTTTTGAAAAATATGTAAAATTATTTTCTAAAGGAACTAAAACAAAAATCAAAAAAATTAATCTAGAGACTGCGTATTATGATGCCATTACTAACCCAAAATCTAATTTTGGTGTGGATGATCTAAATATCTTAATTGGAAATTTTAAAGGCAATCATAAAATTTTAAGAAAAATCTCTAAATTGGATTTTTATTCTGTTATTGAATTGTTAAAGTCCGGCAGCTTGCTTTAATGCATCTGCTTTGTCTGTTTTCTCCCATGAAAATTCTAGCTCATTTCTGCCAAAGTGGCCATATGCTGCAGTCTTTCTATAAATTGGTCTTTTCAAATCTAATGTAGAAATGATTCCTGATGGCTTCATATCAAAATTCTTTCTAACTAATTCTTCAATCTGGTTCTCTGGAATTTTGTTAGTTCCAAAAGTATTGACATACAAAGAAACAGGCTCTGCTACTCCGATTGCATATGCTACTTGTACTTCACATCTATCAGCAAGACCTGCAGCAACGAGATTTTTTGCTACGTATCTACTCATATAACATGCAGACCTGTCTACTTTGGAAGGATCTTTTCCTGAGAAAGCACCGCCTCCATGTCTTCCAAATCCACCATAACTATCTACAATAATTTTTCTCCCAGTTAAGCCTGCATCTCCATGTGGACCACCAATAACAAACTTCCCTGTTGGATTAATGTGAATTTTAATCTCCTCATTCCAAAGATCTCCTAAAACAGGTTTGATTACCTTATCAATTAATTCACGACCAATTTCATCTTGTGAAATTTCAGGTGCGTGTTGTGTTGATAATACAATGGTTTCAATCTTTATTGGTTTGTTATCTTCATATCTGACTGATACTTGTGATTTTCCATCTGGTCTTACCCAAGGTAATGTCTTGTCTCTTCTAACTTCAGACAATTTTTGAATTAACTTATGTGCAAGTAAGATTGGCATGGGCATCAATTCTTTTGTTTCATTTGTTGCATATCCAAACATCAAACCTTGATCTCCTGCACCTTGTTCTTTTTCTTCAGTTGCAGTTACTCCTTGACTAATGTCTGGACTTTGAGAATGTAATCTTAAATCAATTTGACATGAATCTGCATCAAACATCAATTCTTTATTGTCATATCCAATTTCTCTGATGGTCTTTCTAACTAATTCTTCTTGAGATTTTTTATCAAAATTTGCTTTTGAGGTAACTTCTCCAGAAACTACAACAAAATCAGTAGTAACCATTGTTTCAACTGCTACTCTAGAATCTGGATCTTGACGTAAATATTCATCTAAAAATGCATCTGAAATATTATCGCACACTTTGTCTGGATGACCTTCTGTTACCGATTCTGATGTAAATAGAAAATTATTAGTCATAGAACCACATACTACTAGAGTTCATTTTCTAGTTTGATAAACAATACATTATTGCCTCTTACGATAACTCGTCCATAGTTTGCAATTGTTTTGCCATCATGTAGTTCTTCAGCATCAGTCATAATCAAATTCATGTATGAATCAACATTGTCCATTTTTCCCTTGTATTCTACTTCATTTTTCAGCCTAACAGTAACTTTCTTCTTAGTACTTTTTTGAAGAGTCGTTAGAGGTCTTTTTGCGCTACTTGATTGAGACACTAATTATTCACTTGTTTTGCAACGTTGTTCTCTAGAATAAAAGCCTTACCTCCTTTATGAAAATAGAAATTCCTTAAATTTTTTCTTCATTTTCTAATATTTGTCTAAATGATCTCAACTGGTTTACAAAAATTAGACGAATTCTTGTCTGGAGGAATTCCAAATGGAATTATCGTTGATGTTTTCGGAGGAAGCGGTACCGGTAAAACTCAACTTCTTTTGCAAATCTCAAAAAATTGTATAATTGATGGCGGCAACGTTTTGTATTTTGATACTACTGGAAACTTTAGACCAGAACGAATTTTAGAACTTCATACTCAAAATAAATCAAATTCTAATTTTCTTGAAAAAATCACTGTTTCTAGAATAACTAATACTTCAGAACAAATAAAATCAATTCAAAATATTAACGATGATTTTTCTTTAATTGTAATTGATAATGTGACTGATTTATTTTCATATGAATACAACAAAGATGATCAGGCTTTTGAAAAAAATTCAATATTCATGAATTACATGCGAGAATTATCTAATTTAGCAATATCGAAAAATATACCCATCATAGTTACAAATATGATTAGAAACTTTGAGGATAAAGAAATTGAAAATATGAAAAGTGCAATTGATCCTTATACTCATATCAAAATTCATCTTTTCAAAAAAAATTCAAAGTATAATGGAATTATAAACTGGGCATTAAATAATATGAAATTTTCATATTTAATTGGAGAAATGGGATTGTCAAATTCTTCTGAAGATATTTAACGGTCAACCGTAAATCAAAACAATGGCAGGAATATTTGATTCAATTCCATTAATCACAGTAATTATGTTTGCACTTGGTTTAGTTGGTGTAATTGTATATGAAAGAACTCGATCTAACCCAACAGATGAACCAAAATCTTGAATCAATCTTTAAGAAATTCGGTTTTAATCAATTAACTGAAATTCAAAAAAGAGCTTCTCCTATAATTTTACAAAAAAAAGACTGTCTTGTAATTGCTCCTACAGGTTCAGGAAAAACCGAGTGCTCTGTAATCCCAATTTTTTCTTTAATTAGAAATTCTACAAAACATGGAAAAATAAAAGCACTGTACATTACACCATTACGTGCATTAAACCGAGATGTCTTTAGAAGAATAACAAAATATGCTCATGAAAATAAATTGACAATAGAAATTCGACACGGAGATACATCTCAAAAAGATAGAAAAAAGATAACTGAAAATCCCCCGGATATTCTGATTACTACTCCTGAAACACTAGTAATTTTACTAACACAAGTTAAGATGCTTGATGCTCTATCTGAACTAGAATGGATTGTAATTGATGAAGTACATGAATTGTTATCTAGCGAAAGAGGATCTCAACTCTCATTAAGTATTGAAAGACTAGAATTTAATTCAAAATTTCCTCTAACCAAAATTGGATTATCTGCCACAGTTGGAAATTTTGAAGAAGCAGGAAAATTTGTAGTAGGAACAAAGAGAAAATGTGAGATCATTAGAGATTCATCTGTTAGAAAATATGACGTTGAAGTTAAGTTTGTAGATGGAACTATATCTGATGTTGCTGAAAAAATTGTTGAATATGTTGTAGATTTAGACTTAGATTCTCCAATTCTCTTATTTACAAATACAAGAGGTGAAGCGGAATTTTTGGCCTCAATTTTAAAGGAAAAATCTCCAATTGAAATTGAACTACATCATGGTTCTCTTTCAAAAGAAGTCAGAGAAGATACTGAACAAACCTTGCGAGAAGGTAAAAGAAGAATTGTTGTGTGTACCTCATCTCTTGAATTAGGATTAGATATTGGTTCAGTTGAATTGGTTATTCATTATGGTTCTCCTCGGCAAGTTTCAAAATTGGTCCAACGAATAGGACGAAGTAGGCATAATCGAGATGCATCAGCCAAAGGACTCGTTATTACAAATAATTCTGATGATGAATTTGAAGCTCAAGCAATACTTGATAGAATCCAAGAAGGTTCCATTGAAGAACAAAAAATTCATGATGGCTCTCTTGATGTTTTAGCTCATCATTTGGTAGGATTAACAATGCAAATTGGTGAAATTCCTATTGATCAGGCCTTTGAAATAATTACCAAAGCATATCCTTTTCGAAATTTAACAATAGAAGATCTTGTTGGTGTTTTGGAATTGTTAGACTCTAACTATTTGATTTTCTTTGATAGAACCAAAATGACTTTTTGGAAAAAAGGCAGGTCATTCAAATATTATTTTGAAAATCTCTCTACAATTCCAGATATTTTAAAATTCAAAGTTTTTGATAGTGTTGGGAAAAAAATCATTGGAACTCTAGATCAGAGATTTGTTGGAGATCATGGTGACTCAGGAAATATCTTTGTTCTAAAAGGCTCACAATGGAGAATTCTTAATGTAGATGAAAAATCCTTCACCGTAAATGTTGAGCCTTTCAGAGGTGGAGGAATTAATATCCCTTATTGGGAAGGTGAAAGTATTCCTATAGATTATAAAACAGCAAAAAAAGTTGGGCAATTTAGAACAAAAGTTCGTAATGGTTCTCTTGCATTATCTAATAAAATTATAGAAAAATTAGATTTTGAAGAAACACCAAGTGGAAACAATGTAATCATTGAATCAAGTAGAACTCAAGGTTCAATTGTAATTCATTCTTGTTTTGGAACAAAAATTAATTCTACACTTTCAACTTTACTTTCTTCAATGCTGTCTTCAATGTTAGGTTCTGTAGTTGATTCTCGTTCAGATGGATATAGGATTGTGCTTTCATCACGTTCAAGAATTTCCGAAAAACTTTTCCTAGAAGTGCTAAAAGATGACTATGATCTTTATTCTATTGTTACTGCATCTTTATCTGGTACTCATAATGTTAATTGGAGAACTTGGTGTGTTGCAAAAAAATTTGGAGTTGTTGGACGTGGAGCAATTTATGAAAGAAAATCTGCCAGATTCTTGTATGAAAGATATTCAAAAACTGTTCTTGTTCGTGAAGCTTTAAGAGAATTATTCCATGACAAATATGATCTTAAAAATACTGATAGAATTTTGAAAAAAATTCGTGAAAATGAAATCTCTGTTAAATGGATAGAAGTTGAACAATTTTCCAAACTAGCAGAGCCAATTTTAGATCATACAACAAAATATTATTCATCTCCTGCAAATCTGGATAAAGGAATTTTGGATCTTGTAAAAGCAAGACTTGCAAAAACTAAACATCGTTTAATTTGCATTAGATGTGGAAAATGGGAACGTGTTGTTGAAACTCATGAAGTAAAAAACATTCTCATCTGTCCCTATTGTAAAGGGAGGCAAATCACTGCTACTTATTATTCAGATTATGACCTTCCAAAAATTATTCGAAAAAAACATGAAGGGAAAAAACTAACTGGAGATGAAAAACACAAGTTTGATCGTGCCTGGAAAGTCTCTTCTTTGATAGAGACTTTTGGAAAAACAGCAATTACAGTAATGTCTGGATATGGGGTAGGTGCTGATACTGCAGCACGAATTCTAAGAAATATGGTAGATGAAGAACATCTCTTTAAACAAATCTATGAAGCTGAACGACAATATGTTGTTACTAGAGGTTTTTGGGATTCTTAATTCTTCTTTGTAATTTTTGAAAACGAGGTAAGAAATAATTCAATCCTTCCTTCTAGTCCTGCTTTTGCATTTAATCCAGTAATCGAAACAATTTCTCCTAATTCACATTTGTCAATTAGTCTTGCTTGGTTTCTCCAACCTTTTACCCAAATCTGACCTGTGTCATCTTCAACAAACATTTCAGAAAGTGCAATAGATTCGCCAGTTTTTGTTTGAACTTCACGTCTTTCTGGAACCTTCAAAATTATTGCCTCAATACAATAATGTCCATCAACCTTAATCTCATTGATTTTTGTTCTAAGTTGTGACAATGAAGGAATTGATTCATCATTATCTAATTTTCTTACAAATGAATTATCATCTAATGTGATTGAATTTCCATAAACCTTTGATGGCATACATTCTATTACATCACCTTCAGCACAAATACTAGTTGAATTAGAGAAATCACTAATGTTGTACAAATTCTTTTTATTATCTACTGCTAAAATCATGTTTCGACCATTTTCAGTTGGAGAGATTGAAAGAATTCTTGCAATTACTGGTTCAGCTTCCTTCCCTCCTTCAATTTGAATAATTGTTGCATCATTTCCATGAATTTCCAATCCTTGATTTCCAGATTTTATTCTGACTCCAAGTAATCTCACATTCGCTGATTGTGAAATCATATTTGGAATTTCAGATTCATCTTTTCCCCAAAGAACAACTCTCATAGCAGAACCTTCCTTACCTTTGAGTCTCATTCTCAATGCTTTTCCGGGCTGGCCCCTGGAATTTGTGAATTCCATACTGCTAATAATTCCGTCAATCGTGCCTGAAATAGCCAGATCTTTCTGTCCTTCTTGTAATTCACTGATGTCTTTTGTAATTGTATCAATAGATGGAATTTCACTTTCTGAATCCGCAGTTTCAATATTGGAACCAGAACCTATGTTGATTGTTGGAGAACCATCTAAATCTGATTTTACATATGCCTTGATGATTTTGATTAAATCTCCTGGTTTCAGATTCTCAACTCCTGGCAAGTTAGCTTTATCATCCCACAACTTTACACTTGCAGTTGAATTTGCATCATAAACTGTCATAGTTCGTAAATAGAATGGAGAGCCATCTTTTCTTGAAAACTGTTTTGCTGGAGATAAATTGAGAACTCTTGTTTCCAATGATATTTCTTTTGCTCCTGCATAGAGATCCTTTAAACCCATTTCAACTTTTAATGGTTCAGATAATGTAACACCAAAATCAGAAGCAATCAAAAACAAAGCTCCTTGATCTGTTAAGTACCCTGCTCCGATCTTTTCTTTCTTAAGTTTTATCTGCTCTTCAATATCTTCTCTAGTTAATTCTGGTTTTTGCTCCAATAATTTTTCAATAAGGTTTTCTAATTCTGACATTTTCAATCTTGATAGACTTATTCTATTAATAAAAATTTCATTAATCACAAAAATAATTTTTTATCATTTTAGATCGCTAAATTATAGATTTTCAAAAGATAAGACTTACTATAACATCAATTTTCAAGTTTTCATACACGTTTTTTGTATATTTTGAAGATTCCTACAAATACCATGATGAATTGACTCATTAACTAAATTAGTAAGAAGATCGGAGTTTTGTCATGTTATGTATTGATGTTAAAAATCTCTCAAAATCTTATGGTTCAATAAAAGCAGTGAATAATCTTGTATTATCTGTAAAACCTGGTCGAGTTTTTGGCTTTTTAGGTCCTAACGGTGCTGGAAAATCAACCACTATCAAATTATTGACTACATTGATTCCACCATCAAACGGGTCTCTTTCAATTTTAGGCATAGATGCTATCAAAAACCCTCTTCAAGTTAGGCATAAGATTGGTGTTGTATTACAACAGCCAAGTTACGAACCTACATTATCTGTTGAAAAATCTTTAGAAAAATATGGTATGATGTGGAATATTCCAAGAACTGAAAGAAAAAAACGTATGGAACAACTTTTGAAAGATTTTGATCTAGTTGAAATCCGAAAAAAAAGAAATGAAGATCTTTCAATTGGTCAACGAAGAAGAGTTCAAGTTGCTCGTGAATTTATGCATGATATGGAATTATTATTTTTAGATGAACCTACAATAGGTTTAGATCCTAATGCAAGACGAAATCTGTTAGATTATCTAAAAAATAAAGTAAAGACTGGTTTGACAATTTTTTATACCACCCATATTCTAACTGAAGCTGAATATCTTTGTGATGAAATTGCAATTATTGATGAAGGAAAAATCATAACTGTTGATTCCCCTGATTCTTTGAAAACTAAATTTGGAAAAGAAAAAACTATTAAAATTCATTTATTAGAAAAAAATTTTGATATCCAATCTTTTCTTTCTGGAATTCCTGATTGTAAAATTAATTTTGAGAGTGGAACTAATATTATAATTCATTCAGAACAATCTGAATTAGTATTACTTAAAGTGTTAAAAATTTTGAATGATAATAATATCGAAATAGAAGATTTATCAGCTGTTCCTACAAATCTTGAAGAAATATTTCTAAAAATGGTGAGAGAAAATGCATCCGATAATTAGGCTTGTAAATAGAAATATTACAATTTCTCTTAATCCTGGATTTTTAATCTGGCAAGTAATATTTCCTTTAATTTACATTTTTGTTGCAGGTTTTGCTTATGCTCCTTTAATTCAACAAGTTCCATTTGGTGCAAAAGATCTGGATTATCCAGCATTTTTGGCATCTGGTATGATTGGGTTTAACATTATGAATAGTACTCTTGTTTCTGGCATCATAATTTGGAATGATAGAAGACATGGAATGTTTGAACAAATAATGTCTGGACCATTTACGAGAAGTCATTATATTCTTAGTAATATCTGCACAATAGGCGTAATTGGTCTAGTTAGTGCATCTTTAATCGCCTTAGTTGGATACCCTGTATTTTTTGACTCTGTAGAATTCTCTCTTATTACTATTCCAATGATTGTTTTTGGTGCAATTACTGGTTCAGTATTATTTGGCTCATTAGCATCAATAATTTCTACTAGATTGCGCTCAAGTGAGGGATTTAATGTAATAATTAATACTGTCTTCTTATTTTTTGCATTTGTTAGTACTGCATTTTATCCTGCTGAAGGCGCACCAGAACCATTACGTTCAGCATTTTATCTTAATCCTCTAACATATCTGGTAGATATCATTAGAGCTGGAATATTTGGAAATATTACTGAATTTGTAATAATTGAGATGGTAGTTCTTCTTGGTATTGCATCGATTTTGTTTGTAATTGCTTCTAAATTACTTACAAAACTTGATTTTTAAAAAAAATTATTTTTTAAATTTTTCATAATGTTCATTAATTTTTCTTATTGTGTCTAAATTTTCATTTTCTATCAGATTCAAATTTGGAATCACACAATGTCCTCCAATTATTCCAGGGAACATTTTTGGACGATTACCTAAATTCTCATGAATTTCATCTGCAAATTTCCACATTTCATCAAAATCAATTCCTTCTTTCTCACAAATCATCTTTGTAATTTGTGCATAATTAATTAACCATCCATAATATGTTGTATCTACTAAAATTTTTGCAAGTTCACCAGTTTTTGTGGTTGACATCCATTCAACTTTTTGGAATCTATTTTCTAAATCTGACTTTATTTTAGAATCAATATCTTTTTGATCAGACGAAATAAATTTTGTATATTTTTTAATATCTTCTAAAAATCTTCTATGTACACCACGTACTGGAGAAAATAAAACTGGCACATCAGATTTTCCTTGAATTTG
Source organism: Candidatus Nitrosopumilus sp. (assembly GCA_028279625.1). GTDB lineage: Archaea > Thermoproteota > Nitrososphaeria > Nitrososphaerales > Nitrosopumilaceae > Nitrosopumilus. The sequence continues at coordinate 21,491 of JANQNM010000057.1, forward strand.
TTTTGTGGTACCTGGTCTTACTGTAGAATGTACAATAACTGCTTTTAATCCTTTTAATTTGGAAATCCAACTTGATGCTATTTCTACAAAATCTGTTAATTCTCCTGGAATACAAACATGTAGATATTCTGGCCTTTCAATCATAGTATCCTCTGAATAATTTTTGCATTTTGACGAATCTACATCAATTCCTATACAATCAAAATTTCTCTCATTTAGTAATCCAAACAGGGTTTCTCCCACTTCTCCCATGCCTAAAACTATGTCTGACATTGTACCTATTTTCAGAAATATCCTCTATGTTATATTCGTGTTACAACAATTGTTCATTTTTTAAATAGAGTAGCCCGAGGCAGATTCGAACTGCCGTCACGGGCTCCAAAGGCCCATATGCTTGACCTCTACACTATCGGGCTGCTAAATCGAACACGCCAACTCCCTTAATGAACTTTTTAATTGAATTTACCCAAAATTAAACAGAAATTAATCACTCGTTATTTTGATTAATTTCTGAATAGGATCTTCCATTTGGTTAACAATTTTCTTTGCTCTTTTTTGACTAACTTTGTTTGATGATTCAAAAATTTTATTAATTTGATTTGAGATCAATTTTGGATTTGTTTCTCTCTTAACTAAATGATTTTTTACCAAAAAATTCTCAATGATATTTGAGACTGCATTATATGAAATTGTTGGAATTCCCATTAATGCAGATTCAGCTGTCATAGTTCCACCAGATCCAATAAAAACATGAGTATTTTCTAACAAATGTTTTCCATCAAATGACATTTTCACAACTTTAGCTTTCTTACCAACGACTTTTTGTAAATTTTGAATTTGGTCTGTATATCTACCCAAAATTACAATATTCTCTTTATTATGATCATTAATGATTTGTTTAATAATTGAAATTATTTTACTTGGTTTTGAAGCATAGGAAGCTTGTTCTTCTTCTACTCGAATCAAAATATTTTTCCTTTTTTTATCTTTAAACGGCAAAGATTTTCTTTGATTGATTTTTCTCTTACTAGTTACAACTGCATCTATCGCTTTGTAGGTGATTATGTTCTTTTCATCAATTCCATATTTTGAAAATTCTTTCTTAGGAATTGTATATGGAATTAACAATTTTTGGATTAATGGTAATGTTAATCTCATAACGGCATTTGCATGTGGCGAATCACAAAATGCTATGTGTCTTATTCCTAATCCAAATGAAATTCTTGCTGCTTCTGGAGAGCAATAACTTATTACCAAATCTGGTGAAAATGCTTCAATTTTCTTAGTCAATTTTTTCATTCTATCTATACTTGATTCAAGCTTAGTTTCTCTTGAATTTCCACCATGTTTTCCCACTAAAACAAGGTCAAAATCTCTAATTTTTGCCAGTTTTGATACTTCATCATAGACTCTTGATGTACACAAAATCTTGTTCTTTTTACCAAGTTTTTCAATAATAGGTTCTGAAAACAGCAATTGTTTAGGTGTAAGAATATCTATCCAAATTTTCAAGTAATCTCCATAGTAAGAATTAGTTCAATAAGTTTTTCTTAGTCTATTACATAGCTGAATGTAGAATGGGGGGAGCAAAAGTTGTTGTTTATGGCCTTAGTACTGAAGGATATGCTATTGCATCTCAAATGGCAATAAAAGGAGCAGATGTTTACATTATTGATGAATCTACACCCTCAGCGATTTCTCTTAAAGCTGAAATAGCGAAAACTTACCCGAATGTATCTTCACTAAAAGAGGATGAACCTTTATTGGCTATGGAACCAATTGATGTTGCTATTTCAAAAGCTCAATACCTATTCTTTGCTCCAAGAATTCGAAAAACAGGTCAAGATATCAAAACAGAAATTCACTCAAAATTCAAAGATGCTGTTACTTCATTAAAGAAAAACAGTTCTGTAGTTTTTACTCTTCCAACTGGTTTTGGTGGAAATAATGAAAATATTTCATTGTTGGAACATGTTACAGGATTACGAGTTGGCAAACAAATTTCTTATTTTTACTATCCTTTGGAAGATCTAACTCAACAACCAAAAATTATAGGTTCGTTTAATGGCAAAGAAGATTCTAAATTATCTGAATTACTTTCAACAGGAAAAAAAGAGAAACAATTTGTTGCTATTTCTTCTTCAGAACATTTTCATGCTATAAACGTCCTTTCTAGATTTTCTAGTTTATGTAGCGTTTTAGAAGTTTGTAAGTATGCACAAGATGAGATTACTAAAAATGATCTTTCATCAGATGATTTTCAAGAAATTTTCTTAGATAATATGGTAAGTGGACTATTTGATCTAAAATCCTTAGGCTCGTCATTTGAGGGTGCAAATACTCTGATGTATCTAATTAATGGAAGTGTAAAAGGCATTGATGGTTACATCAAACGATTGATTGATGAAATACGTGCTACCTTGAAGAAAAATGATCTAAAAGCTAGTAGAACAAAAATTGCATTATCTTGGACACTTGATCAACACTCAATGCGTGGAGATAAAATCGAAATGCTTCAGAATTTGACTTCAAGATTGCGCGACTATATTGGTGATGTTGAAGCTTATGAGGATCCAAATTTTGATCTATTCCATACTGACAAGACAACAATAGTAGTTGCATGTTCAAAATCAGATTTTGAAAATATCAAAAAAACTAAACAAGATTCTGAACTTATTGTAGTAAAAGCTAATCCTTTATGCGAAACAATTCAATAAGAGTATAAATTAGCTAAATTATTATTCTGTTTGAATTGTCTGACGAAAATAATTCTGATGAAATCCCGGTAAATGTTGTTACTGAAAA
>JANQNM010000018.1 GCA_028279625.1 Candidatus Nitrosopumilus sp.
AATACTTGGTTGAAGACCTCAACTATTTTCTTGTTTGCAACAAAATATCCCACACGTAGACCTGCAAGTCCAAACGCTTTTGAAAATGTTTTGACAACAATTAGGTTATCATATTTTTTTGTTAGTGAAACAGTTGAAGAATCACCAAATTCACCATATGCCTCATCAATGATTACCAATCCATCAAACTTTTTGATTAAAGATTCTAGTTGAGCTTTTGAAAATTGGAATCCAGTTGGATTGTTTGGAGAATCCAAATATAGAATCTGACATTTTTTTAAGTTTGAATTGAATTTCCCAATATCAAGTTTCATGTCAGATGAAAATGGAATTTTGGTACAAGGAATAGCATATAGTTTGCATCGTTCTTCAAAGAATCCAAATGTCGGATCAGATGTTAAAATTCTAGTTTTCTTTGAAGCCATATTTGCTAAAAACAAATCCAGGATTTGATCAGAACCATTTCCAACACCAATCATATTTTCAGAGATTTTTAGATATTTTGATAGTTTAGATATTAATTTTTCAACTCCTCCTAAAGGATATTCTCTAACATCAGAATTTGATTTTGCGTAAGAGATAATATCTTGTTGGAATTTTTTATTTATTACAAAATTCTCATTTGAATCCAGTTTTAAAACATCATCAAATTTTTCAGGTTTTTTGTAACCACCTAGTTTTGTAAAGTCATCTAATTTTTTTTCGTACCATGAATTTTTCATTTCAGTCTACCTTTTACTGCTTCATAGTGATTTGGCAATCCTTCTGCCAAAGTTATATTCTTCATAGATTTTGATATTTTCTGCAAATCTTTTTTGGTTGTTTCTATCTTAGTTAAGAGCTTGACAAAGTCTAGCACAGACAAAGAGCCTCGAGTTTTTCCAAATCCATTTGTTGGTAAAATGTGATTTGAGCCTAGCAAATAGTCACTAGCAGATGATGGGCTATTTTTTCCATATAAAATCAAGCCAGGATTCTTGATTTTATTCCATTTTTTTGGATTATTACTAATAATTTCCAAGTGTTCAGGTGCCAAATCATTTGCAATATCTACAATATCAGAGGGCTTGCAAACACCAATAAATCCATTTGATTCAAGACTGGATTTTACAATTTTTGCACGTTGTATGTCTTTAAGTTTAGAATTTACACTAGATTGAATTTTTTTTGCAATTGAATTTGATGGAGTTAACACATAACAGAAAGTGTCAGAAGTGTGTTCTGCTTGTGAAATAAGATCTAATACTGCAACATCAATGTCTGTTGCAGAATCAATTACAATTCCTAATTCAGTAGGCCCTGCCATCATATCAATAGACATAATATTACTAACAAGGTATTTTGCCAAAGTAACAAATGCACCACCTGGTCCAACTATCTTGTGTACTTTTTTGATAGAACGAGTACCATATGTTAATGCTGCAATTGATTGTACGCCACCTGTTTTGTAAATTTCAGTTGCACCACAAAGATCGGATGCTACAATTGTTAATGGATCAATATTTCCTGAAGAATTAGGTGGAGATACTACAACGATTCTTTTCACACCTGCAATTTTTGCAGGTATTACTGACATTATAGCTGAACTTGGATATCTTGCCGCACCACCTGGCACATAACATCCTACACTATCAATTGGTACAAACGACTTTGAGAGTTTTGTTCCATTAGACTTGATGGTAATGTCTTTGAATTGACGTCGTACTGTAGATTCTGCTTTTGAGAGTCTTGATTTTGCAAGCTTAATTGCAGAGATATCTTCTTTTGAAACTTTAGAGTATGCACTAGCGATCTCACGTTGAGAAACTCTTAATGATGAAATTCTTGCGCCAAACTTTTTTTCGTATTTTTTGACCGCAGCATCACCATTCTTCTTTACATCTTTGAGAATAGATTCTACAATTTTTTGGTTCTTAGAAGAGTTTTTTGTGCCTATTTTCTTTAGGAATTGCTCTGCATTATTTATTGAAATGATTTTCATCAATTTTCTTCGTCACGTTTAATCTCCTCAAGTTCCAGTATTTGTCGTGGTTCATGCACTACTAATCCTTGTGCAATCTTTCGTAGTTTTGGAATAATTTTGTGGAAATCTGATTTTTTGATGATAGTATTAACTCCATACCAGCCAGCTTCACTAAGGGGACTAATTGTAGGTTTTTTCAAGGAGGGTATCTGTTTTAGCAGTTTTGGCAAATTTTTCTCTTCTACATTTAGGTAAATGTGCAGATACTTTTTCCCATGTACTGCTCCTCGCATCAAAGTAACAATATCAAAAATCTTTTCTCGTTTTGCTCTGTCTTTGAGTGATTTTTTATTTACTATCAGGTGTGCAGTTGAAGTAAGAACCTCATCTACAATTTTTAATTTATTTTGTTTAAGTGTAGTTCCCGTTTCAGTCACATCCATAATTGCATCTACATCTTCAGGAGGTTTTGCTTCTGTAGCGCCAAATGATAGATGAATCTGAACTGATTTGTTAGTTCCAATACGTAACCAAGGAGTAACAATTTGTGGATCTTTATTTCCAAAATATTTTTTGTAAGACTTGCAGCTCTTGATAAAACGAGATGCAGTTGTAAGATATTCAGAAGAAAGTCTCAAAGTCTTTTTCTTTTTAGCATAATCTGCAATCATTGCATCTAAATTCTTGTATCGATAGTTGTCTGGAAATGCAATAACAAGTCTAATTTTTCCATATTCCAAGTCCAAAATTGGTTCTACGTCAGATTTTGTTTCACCTACCCAATCCTTACCAGTGATTCCAACATCATACAATCCTTCATTTACCAGAGTTGGAATTTCTTGAGGTCTTAGCATTTTTACTATAATTTTTGGATCATCAAGGTATACACGGTAGGTTCTACTCTTACGATTTACCTTAGTCCAAGATCTCTCTAAGAGTTTGAATGTGGCATCCTCTAAGCTTCCCTTTGGAATTGCAAATCTTATTTCAGACATGGTACTCCTTTCAATCTGTCTATATAATAACGTCATTAATTTTGTTCAAGCAGTTCTTTTGCTCTATTTACTGAAATGTTATTTTCTTCAATCATCTGAGAAACTATCTTATCAATTTGTTTAGTAGAGGCACCTGCTGCAGAAGCTAGATTTCTTGCATGTAGTCTCATGTGTCCTTTCTGAATTCCATCAGTTACAAGCGCCCTCATTGCACTAAAATTTTGAGCCAATCCTGTTGCGGTAATTATACATGCCATCTCTTTTGCAGATTCTGCACCTAAAATTTTAGTACAAATTTTTGCAACTGGATGAACATTGATTATTCCACCTACAATGCCAACAGATAATGGAATTTCCAAAGTTCCTACCAAATTTCCATCTGAATCTTTTGTCCATTCAGATAATGATCTGTATTGTCCAGAACGTGATGCATAGGCATTTGCCCCAGCTTCAATTGCACGACTGTCTTGCCCTGTAGCATTAGCTACTGCAATAATTCCATTCATAATTCCTTTGTTGTGAGTCACTGCTCTATACACATCATGTTTTGCAAATTGATATGCATGAATCATGTTATCTACAACTTCTTGACCTCCAACTGATTCTTTATCAAATACAGCAGTTGCCTTTACCATTCGTCGTGTAGAATAGTTTGATAAAATTCGAAGAAGTGTTTTTCCACCAGTTAATTTTTCAATCAATGGTGCTACACCTTCACACATTGTGTTAGTGACATTTGCGCCCATTGCATCGCCCACATCAATTAATAGTTCAACTATCAACATTGGTTCAAAATCAGTATCAAGTTTTTTACAACTAACCTCCTTTGCACCTTTTCCCATCTTAGAAAGAGTATTGCTTTTTGAATTTGCAAGTTCTAGAATTTCTGTGCTATTTTCTTTAATTTTAGAAATTGCATTATCAATATCTGTTCCTAAAACTTGAATTTGTCCAATACTATACGATTCATCAGCTATTACTGTGAATCCACCTTTAGGTCTTGCAAGTTTTGCTGCTTTTGATGCTGCTGCAATCACAGAAGGCTCTTCAATCACCATAGGAACAAGATAATCTTTATTGTTAATTTTGAAGTTGGTTGCAACTCCTAATGGGAGTGAAAATGTTCCAAATGCATTTTCTACCATTTTATCTGCTTTATCAAATGTGATTCCACCATCAGGCAGTTCTAATGATTTTATGTCGTCTTCAGAAAGATTTGCAAAGTTTTTGATAACATCTAATCTATCTGTTCTTGTTTTTTCAAAAAATTTTGAAATTGATGAATCAGGCATTTTATTTCAATATCCTCAATAATTTATCATCATTAGCAGCTGGAAAACCTTTTCCATCAGTGTTAGAAGTGATCACATATAGATATCCATCAGGTCCTTGTACCACATCACGAACGCGTCCAATTCCACTAAGAATAGATTTTTGAGAACTCAATCCTTCATCAAAATCTACTTGATATACATTTGATGCTCTCATCGAAGCCATAATGAAAGGGAATTCAAAATCAAATTTGTCACCAGTGTAGAATAAAATTCCTCCAGGCTCTATACTTGGATCATAACATAGAACAGCATTTTCAAAACTTTTATTTCCAGAGCATTCTTGTTCTGGCCAACCATAATTCTTTCCTGCCAAAATTATATTGATTTCGTCATTTTTTTCAGGTCCAAATTCTGCAACATACAAGTTACTATTATTATCCCAAGTCATCCCTTGAGGATTTCTATGTCCTAAAGAGTACACAGGGGAATTTGGAAAAGGATTATCATTAGGAATTGAACCATCATCATTTATTCTTAAAATTTTTCCTGAAAGAGAATCAAGATCTTGCGGTAAATGAGATGAATCAGAGGTGGCACCGGTGCCTACATACAATTTTCCATCAGGTCCAAATTTGATAAAACCGCCATTTGTAAAAGAAGAGCCAGGAATTTTATCAAAGATAGTTTCTGCGTCTTGTAATTTGTTTTCAGATTCGGTTATTCGTAGTATTTTATTCCATAATGTTTCATCTTCTTCATAAGTTAGAAATACATAGATGTAATGATTTTCTGCAAAATCTGGGTGTAAAGCAATTCCTAACAATCCACCATCAAAAACATCAGCAGCACGAAAAGTAGCAAGTGGAGATTCTAATTGAATATCATTTTCTATGACTATAATAGAACCATCTTTTTCTGTTACAAAAATTCGATTATCAGATGCGGTAATTGAACGAGGTTTGTCAAGATTTTCTGCCAAAATATCAAAGGAATCATTTTTAGAATTAAAGTTAGGTTCTGGTAATGGAATAGGATCTGATGGAAGTGTTAAAGTGTATACAGAAAAAGCAACTGCAATAATAACAACTGCAATTGAGATTTTTTTATCCATGAAAAATCAAGTTATACAAATCATATTAATTACTTTCAAGAATTCAATAAAGCGTATATACGGCTCGTGTTAATTTCTGAATCAGCGGGGTGGGGAAGCCAGGTCATCCCGGCGGGCTCATAACCCGCAGTTCAGTAGTTCAAATCTACTCCCCGCTACTTAATTTTGATAAACACAAAACCAAGATAGGGAATTTTTGAAATTAGTTGATTTGTTTTGAATACCTTGTCTTTGTTGAGGACGTGTAAGATGTCTATGGGCAGAAATTTTGGGCAAATACAATTTTTTATCTAGTTTTCTAGGAATTATTTCATTTATTTTTCTCGAAGACTTTTTTCCACATTTAATGCATTCAAATCCCTGTCCCTTACCTTTAGATTTCATTTTTTTATTACATTTTTTACAAATGGGATTTGATGTCTTGATTTGTTTTGCAAGAGAAAGGATTTGAATAAATTCAAGATTAATTATTCGAGGAAAATTTTTTGAAGCCTTTCTAACTCCTCCCCCCACAGATATATTATCACCCTTAATCAAATTTGAAGCAGTAACAGACATGCCTGTTGGTTTGTAAACTGCACACCAAAATTCATTGTCATTTGAGAGAATTTTGAAAAATACATGTCCGCCTTTTACAACTTTGGGAGAATTTGAAACAACTCCAGTTAGTTTTCCAGAAGCATATGGTTTCATTGTTTCAAAAGTAAGTTCATTTTTCAAGTGATCACCAGTTCCCTGGTTGGATTTGAAGATCATATAACCATCTAACTTTTCTTCACTTTTTAGAATCTTGGAAGCAGAAACTAATGCATTTACATTTTCTCCACGAACGCCAAAAAATACAGGATCTGGACCATGAGGAGCAATTAAAACTCGTCCTTTTTTTGTATCAAAACTATTGAAAGTGTCAGGATATGTTTTTTCTTGCATTTCCTTTACATTTTTTATTGAAAGTTTTCTTTCTTTTCCAAATTTTTGCTTTTTACGATAACTCAACAGCTCTAATGTGTGATCATGAAAATCATAACCTATTGCACCAATTGCACCAATTAGTCCTTGTCCATTTCCTTTGTAGAAATATTCTAGATTATTTTTTTTAGCAAATATTTTTGCATTGTTTCGATTAATTAATTGCCATAAAGCTAAATCACTAAATTTTGTAAATTCATTAGGAATTGAATCACTTTCAAGAAATACCAAACCAGGATTAGCTCCATTTTTTGTATCAGAGTATTTTGAAACAAGATTTTTGATTTGATTTTTTATTTTTGATGGATTACTAGCCTTAATTTTGATAGAAACTGCTCCATTTCCACGTGTTTTCCAGGGAATGTTGGGATTGAATCGAATTAATCTTGGAAAATCAAGAAATTCGGTTTTTTGTTTTTTGAGCAAATCTACTATTTTGTAAGCCAAAAATGTAGTACACATTCCTTTTGGAGAATCAGTATCATCAAAGCCAATATTTAGCACAGTTTTTTTTACCACGTTTTTGGTAACTAATTCAGACATTTTTAGTTGTTGCAAGATACAGTTGGTTTAAATTAATAAAATAACATTTCAAGCTAAATTGATTGTCATAGATGAAAAGAGAATTTTTCAGGAAATAGAAGAGAAAAACCCTGCATCAGTTTCATTAAATGGGCCAGATGGGATTTTGCCACAAGTACAAGAAACTGCAAAAAATATCACAAAAAAATTTGGTATACCAGCATATGTTCTAGCTGATACAACCTGGGGAACATGTGATTTGAACTCAAACGGTTCCAAGGTTCTTGGCACAGAAATTCAATTCAATATAGGTCATACAATTAACACTGAAACATATGAAAAAAAATTGATTCTAATTGATGCCTATGATGATGTAGAATTTGACAGTGTGGCAAAAAAATGTGCAGAAATACTAAAAGGAAAAATAATTTCTCTAGTAACAGATAGTCAACACTTACATCAAGTAGACAAAGTTGAAAAAATTTTAACAGAAAATGGAATCACAGTTAAGATTGGAAAAGGTAAAGGACAACTAAATGATGGACAAGTATTTGGTTGTGAATTTTATCCTGCTACAGATCTAAAAAAAGAAGTAGATGCATATGTTTTCTTAGGACAGAGTAATTTTCATGCATCTGGAATTGCATTATCCACTAATTTACCAACATATGTTTTGGATCCCTACTTTAACGAAGTAAGAGAAATTACAGATTTTGCACAGAAATTAAAAAAGAAAGCAACTCTTGCTATATACAAAGCAGCTGAGGCAAAAACTTTTGGAGTGATTGTAGGATTGAAGGAAGGTCAGCTATCCAAAGTATTTGCATTAAAAATCAAGAAAGAATTAGAGGCAGAAGGAAAAGAAGTTCAGTTATTTGCATTAACAGACATTACAAATGATAGATTAAGAAATCTAAAGGGAATTGATGCTTTTATTCAAGTTGCATGTCCTAGAATTTCTACAGATAATCAATTTGACAAACCTGTTTTATCATCACCGCAGGCTAATGCATTGTTAAAAATTCTTAGAAATGAAAGTATTGAGGGATATTTAGAAATCCCACATTGGTTATGAAACTAGTTTCTGAAATTTAGGATTATCAAACAATTTTTCAAAAGATTTTGATTTTTTTGCTTTGATTTTGTATTGTTTTCCTTGAGAAATACATTTTTCAAGTAGTAGTAATGAATCGTCTATTTTTGAAAGCATTGCTAAACTACAGGATTTATCAAACAAAACATCACCATTTTCAGGATAATCATTTAAAATCATATCACAACAAGAAATAGAATCATCATGCCTATTCATAGAAAATAGGATTCTTTCCTTGTGATACAATGCAATATTGTATTTTGGATTAGACTCTAAAATTTTATCACATATAGATAGTCCTTCAGAAAGATTTCCTTGTTTTCTAAAAGAAGAAATTTTGTTTACCAACACAGAAAGATCATCAGGATAGTTCTCAAGTGCTAGATCATAGCACTTCATCGCACTTTCATAGTCTTTTAGTTTACTTAGTGCATATCCTTTGTTATTAAGAGAACTCAAGTGTTTTGGATTTTCATCTAGAATTTTATCATAGTAAGAAATTGCTTCATTGTACTTTCCTTTTAAAAACATTCTATTTCCTTCATCTAAAATAGAATTTGTTTTTGGATCATCCATGAATAATCAGCTTGGTTTCATTATGATTTTTCCAAAAAGACCTTTACCCTTGAGCATTTTTGTGTGTGCTTCAGCAGCTTTTTCAAGAGGATAAACTGAATCTATAATTGATTTAATTTTTCCTTTTGACATCCAATAGAATGCTTGTTCTAATTCAGCACGTGTACCTTGAGTTGAGCCCAGAATATTGATACCCTTAAAGAAAATGTGTCGAAGATCAGTTGGAGCCATATAGCCTGTTGTAGCGCCAGTGGTAACAATTGTGCCTCCATAGTTTAGAAGAGTTAATTCTTTATTCCAATGATTACCTCCAATGTGTTCAAAAATCACATCTATAGCAGGAATATCACCAAATGGTTTAGCTATCTTTTTGGCAATCGAACGAACTTCTTTGTGCCAATCATCTTTCCTATGATCAACGGCATAATCTGCACCAAGTTCTAAAAGTTGATCAAGTTTATCAGGACTAGCAGTTGCAATTACAGTACAACCATAAAGTTTTGCAATTTGAATTCCATAATTTCCAACTCCTGAGCCACCACCCATAATCAAAACTAATTGACCTGGTTGGATTTTTGCTCTTCCAACTAACATATGCCATGAAGTTAACATTGTCATCGATGCTGCTGCTGCTTCGTCATATGAAATATCATCAGGAATTTTTATAACATTTACTTCTGGCAGGTGAGTCTCTTCACAATATCCACCCCAGAGAGGACCTGTTTGAAATCCCCAAATGGATCTTTTCTTGCAATCATATTCTCTACCTTCAAGACAAGCTTTGCATACTCTGCAAGCCATATTTCCATGAGAAACAACTCTATCACCTACTTTGAAATTCGTAACCTCACTACCTATGGCGATTACTTCACCAGCTGCATCAGTTCCAGAAATGTGTGGAAGAGGAACTGCCAGAGGTTTGCCTCTCATTCCCCAAATATCATCATAATTTAATGCAGCAGCTTTTACTTTGAAAACAACTTCGTTGGGTTTAGGCTTGGGAGATGGAATATCTTTAATTTTTAGGATTTTAGCAAAATCATCATCAGTGGTATATTCATCATAAACTAATGCTTTCATGGTTTTTTCAAATTTTTTGTAGATATATGATTTGCCAAGATCCTTTATACCACAAACAATTATAATCATAACCGCAAGAGTCTGAGCATGTCTGAAAATACAATATTTCCAGGTGACAAAATAGCTTCTATTGAGGAATATGAGGCTGGATACAATACCTTTGATGATGGAGACATGGTCAGAGCAGCAACTGTTGGAGAAAAAGACATTGATAAAACTACAAGAATTGCTAATGTAAAACATCCCAAGACATTATCAATACCAAAAGTAGGAGACGTTGTCATTGGAACGGTTGCAGCAGTTATGTCTTCTATGATTGCTGTTTCAATTGATTACATTAACGGAGAACCTACAACATCAAAAGTTGAATGTGTATGTTCTACGAGAAATATTAGGAAAAGAAATGTTGCACTAGTAAATGATATAGCAAAATTAAAAATTTTAAGTCATCTTAATGGCACAATTCATGCAACAATTGATGAACCAAGTTTGGGAATACTCTTTACAAAATGTCGCAAATGTAGTGGAAAAGTAGTACCTATGAGAGATGCCATAAAATGTATAGAGTGTTCATGGATTGATGAGAGAAAACTATCTACAGACTTTGGTAAAAGCGATTTCGTAAAACTGAGAGAATAAAAATGATTAATGTATCGTTCCAAGGTGAACGAGGTGCATATAGTGAAGCTGCTGCAAAATCTTTTTTTGATGAAGAGATTGAAACAATACCATATACAACATTTGCAGAAGTTTTAGAAAGTACATCAAAAGATAATACAGAATATGCAATTTTACCTGTAGAAAACTCACTAGAAGGAAGTGTAGGAGAAAGTTATGATCTTCTTTATTCTACAAATCTAAACGCAACAGGTGAAATTTATCATAGAATAGAACATTGCTTAATTGGGATAGGTAATCTGGATGAAATTAACACAGTTTATTCTCATCCTCAAGCTTTAGGACAATGTAGAAAATTTATTGAGGAGCACAATATGAAAACAATTCCTGCATATGATACAGCAGGAAGTGTTAAGATTGTAAAGGAATTGAATCAAAAGGATTGTGCTTGTATTGCAAGTAAAAACGCATCATCAATTTACAATATGCCTGTTATTGCAGAAAAAATTGCAAATAACTTGAATAACTATACTCGATTTTTAATATTATCAAAAAACAAATCACCAATAACAAAAAATGATAAGACTTCAATTATATTTTCCATAAAACATGAACCAGGTTCTTTATACAGAATAATTGAAAATTTCCATAATAATAACATCAATCTTACAAAAATTGAGTCTAGACCTACAAAAGAAAATACATGGGAATATAATTTCTATGTGGATTTTGAAGGACATTCTGAGGATTCAAGAATTTCAGAAATGTTAGATAAAATAAAACAAGATACTTTGTTTATGAAGATTCTTGGATCATATCCTTCTGCAAAACTAAACTAGAATCCTTTTGGTTTTCGTAAGGTAAATCCCATGCTAAATCCAATTATTACCATTCCTGAAATGATTACCATAATATCATAAGTAAACCAAATTGGATCTGCAGTTCTTATCAAGACTCCTGTAATTTCCAGTTCATCACCACCAGTATTTTGGATTTGGATAACAGTTTCGCCATCAGCTAAATGGACCCAATCTAAGGTCAACTCATTTTTGTATGATGTCATATTTGGAATTTGTAATCCTGTACTTGGGCTCTTAAGTTTGAGATCAAAACTTTCACCTCTTATTTCCATATGTTGAGGAGTATGATTAGGAGCTGGAATTCTATAAACTGTAGAGTCACCAACTTCAACTACATAATTTTCATTAATGGTAACCGTACCAATGTGAGTAATCAATGAATACCCACCTATTCCAATAATCATACTACCAACAATTAGTCCAATTAGAGTTCTCTTAGATAACACAAATCATTAATTCATGATACTGTTTAAAAAATTAACTACATCAAAGATACATCATGAGGCTGACTTTCTGCAAATCCTGCTCTTGACATTTTGATAAATTCAGCATTTGTTTGCATTTGAGGAATAGTATGTGCTCCACAATAGCTTAATCCAGAACGAACTCCGCCTGAAAGTTGTTTTAGAATATCAACCACAGTTCCTTTGTAAGGAACCATTGCCTCTACACCTTCAGCAACATAATCATTAAGATCATCATCAAGTGAAATTGAGCCTGTTTCCTTTGATTTTCTTCCAATAGAAGCAGCTAATGAAGCCATTCCACGATATACTTTGAAACGTTTTCCATTTTTAGTTAAAACAGTTCCTGGAGATTCATCAGTTCCACCCAGCATACTTCCAACCATTACAGATGATGCACCAGCTGCAAGTGCCTTTGTTGCATCACCAGAGGTTCTTGTACCACCATCAGAAATGATTGGTATTCCGTGGTCACGTCCAATTTTTGCACAATCCATTACTGCAGTTAATTGAGGGACACCAGAACCTGTAATTACTCGGGTAATACAAATTGAGCCAGAACCTACCCCAACTTTTACTGCATCTACTCCTGCTTTAATCAAATCTTCAGCTCCTTGTGCTGTTGCAATATTTCCAGCAATTAATTCACAATCAGGAAATGCCTTTTTGATATTTCTAACTGTGTTTAATGCATTTTCACTATGTCCATGAGCAATATCAACAACTAATACATCAGCTCCTGCATCTAATAGAGATTCACTTCTTTCTAAAAAGTCACCTTTAACACCTACTGCAGCACCAACTAAGGGTCGACCTTTCTTGTCTTTTGAAGCATTAGGATAATCAGTATTGTGTGTAATGTCTTTACTTGTAATTAATCCCTGAATAAGGCCAGAATCATCAACAATAGGTAATTTTTCAATTCTGTGTTGATGTAAAATTCCTTTTGCCTCATCAAGAGTTACTCCGGGTTTTGCTGTAACAACATCTTTTGTCATTACATCCTGAATTTTGTCATCTTGATTTGCAAATAGCAAGTCTCTTTCAGTAACAATTCCTACTAATTTTGAATTTGAGTCAACTACAAGAAGTCCTCCTATTTCTTTGTCTTCAGCATAATCCAATGCATCACGAATAGATTTATCTGCAGAAATAGAATAAGG
Organism: Candidatus Nitrosopumilus sp.; assembly: GCA_028279625.1. Classification (GTDB taxonomy): domain Archaea; phylum Thermoproteota; class Nitrososphaeria; order Nitrososphaerales; family Nitrosopumilaceae; genus Nitrosopumilus. Next base: position 12,689 of record JANQNM010000018.1, read on the forward strand.
GTTTTCTATCATTACACTTCCTGATCTTTTGACTTTTAGAACCTCATTTGCTTGCTCTTCAATAGTCAAAAATCTGTGAATAATGCCTATTCCTCCCGCACGTGCCATGGCTACTGCCATAGATGATTCAGTTACAGTATCCATGTTTGCACTTACAAAAGGAATATTGATCGTTATATTTCGAGAAAGTTTTGTAGAAAGATCAGTTTGACTTCTACTTGTGATATCTGAATATTTGGGTACAAGAAGAACATCGTCAAAAGTTAATCCTTCTTTGAATTCCAATGAAACCCTTTACTGAAAATTGAAAATGCATTATAAGCTTTTG
>JANQNM010000047.1 GCA_028279625.1 Candidatus Nitrosopumilus sp.
TGTCCACAAGAAGGACATTTCCCATTGTATGGATTTACAACGTCTTTAAGAGATTTTAGCATCTTCATGTTTGTGATCTTTTCTCCACATTTACCACATATTACTTCGACTGACATGATATTGATCACATACACAAAATAATTAAAAATCGATTTTGAATTTTTTTAATAATTCAAGCAAAAAAAATTACTGTTTTTGGATGAGAATTCCGCGTTCGTCAAAACCAGTGATTTTTGCAGGGGTTCCAACAGGGAGATCATCAGGGGTGGCAATTCCTTCCATAAATCCAGATATTCTTAAGTCTGCATCATCTAGTTTGAGGACCACAAAGGCATAAGGGGTGTATTTTTCAAAGCCTGCAGGAGCCACAGTAATTATGGTATAAGTGGCAACCTTGCCTTTGCCATCCACTAGAACATCCTCAAATCCCTTACTACCACATTTTCTGCAGTAATATGCAGTTGAGAGATGAAGATATCCACATTCAGTACATTTGTGAGTTAGTAGTTTTCCTTGTTTTGCATTCTCTTTTACTTGTTCTTCAACAGACATTTTACACACTCTGGAAGACATGAACAGCACAACTTGCACCAGTTGCACCAAAGTTATGAGTTAAACCAACTTTTGCATCTTTAACGGTTCTTTCACCAGCACTTCCAGTTAGTTGATCATACATTTCAACAACTTGACCAATGCCAGTAGCTCCAATTGGATGTCCTTTTGATTTTAGGCCACCTGACGGATTAATAGAGATATCAGAATTTAATTTTGTTCTGCCTTCACGTACGGCTTGAATTCCTTTTCCTTTTTCAAAGAATCCTAAATCTTCAGTATCAACAACTTCTGCAATTGTAAAGCAGTCATGTACTTCTGCAAAGTCAATGTCTTTTGCAGTAACACCTGCCATTTTGTATGCAGCTTCAGATGCAATCTTTGTGCTTGGAATAGTTGTCATATGATCACGTCCTTGTAATGCAGCTGGTGAGCCACCTCTGCCTGAACCAATAACTTCAACATAATCTCCACCGTGTTCTTTTGCAAACTTTTCAGAGCAAAGAACAACTGAGCTTGCACCATCAGAGAATGGGCAGCAATCATAAAGTTTTAGTGGACTCGCAACTACAGCAGAATTCATTACATCATCAACTGTGATTTTCTTTTGCATGTGAGCTTTTGGATTTAATACACCATTGTCATGATTCTTTACTGCAACGGCTGCAAAATCTTCTTCAGTTGCATCAAACTCTGTCAAGTAAGCTCTTGCCATTGATGCAAAAAGTCCTGGGAATGATGCACCTGCTTGTCCTTCATAGAAAAAGTCTGAACAATATGCAAAGTAAGTTGTTGTCCATTCAGTTCCAGTATGAGTTACTTTTTCAACACCAGTTGCGATTAGACAATCATAAAATCCTGCTGCAATATTTGCATAGGCTTCTCTAAAAGATACAGATCCACTTCCACAAGCAGACTCTATTGTTAATGATGGTTTATCTGGAATTCCCAATCGGCTCATTAAGACAGGTCCGATATGGACTTGCTTGTCAGCAACTCCAAAAACATTTGATATGTAAGAGGCACCAATCTCTTTAGGCTCAATTCCAGCACTTTCTATGGCTGCAACTGAGGCTTGAGTAGTAATATCAGCAATACTATCTGCTAATTTTCCATATTTGGTGCTGCCTGCACCAAGAACACAAACCTTTTCCATAAATGAGACTGACCGGAGTCCCTATAAAAATCGTTTTAGTAAATTCATCAAAGAAAATGCCATCAAAGAAATCCAATCTGAAAACTATGCAAATTAAAAAAATTGTCAGACATACTGTAAAAACAACCAAGTCCAAAACTAGTATCTTCAAAAGAGAAATTGATCAGTATTTGGATTCCAATGGATACTTGTCCTGGTCATCAAAAGAAAAAAAATACATGATTCTTGGAACAAATTCTCCAAAAAAAGGACTTGTTCAATGTCCTCAATGCAAACTAGGTGAGTTGATGGTAATCAGATCTAGAACTACAAGAAAACGATTCATGGGATGTTCAAACTTTTATGGTGGTTGTAAAGCATCATCACCTCTTTTACAAAAAGCTAAACTTCGTGCAACAAAAACACCATGTGAAATATGCAAGTGGCCAATGGTGATTTTTCGTTATTCTAGAAATCAAAAATGGACAAGACAATGTTCAAATTTTAACTGTAAAAGCAGAATCAAGCCTTCAAAGTAGGATAAACATCAGTTCTTCGATTTTTTAATAATGGTAAAACTTTACGGGTTTTTTTTACTTTTTTAAGATCAATTTTAACAAAACCTGTTCCTTGTTTCTTTTTCATATCAAGTATAACTTTTCCATATGGATCAACAACTAGACTTCTTCCACAGTAAATATTTCCAACTTGATCAGGTGCAATAACATAACAACCATTTTCTATTGCACGTGTTTTGTTAATCGTTATCCAGTGTTCTTCTTTCATTTTTCCTTTTACCCAAGCAGATGGAGCGATTAAAATTTCTGAGCCAGCTGTTGCAAGAGACCTAGACATTTCAGGAAATCTCAAATCATAACAAATCATCATTCCAACTTTTCCAAGCGAAGTCTTTACTGGTTTGGCAATTTTTGAGCCTGATGCCATCTTATCTGATTCTCTAAAACCTAATGCATCATAGAGATGAATTTTTCTATATGTTGAGATAACTTTTCCTGTTTTATCAATAACAAATGAAGTATCATACACACGATCTTTTTTTCTGCTTTTCTCATAAAAGGAACCAACAACTTGAATTTTGTTTTCTTTTGCAGTATTTGCAATTGAACTAACGAAATCCCCATTAATTGTTTCAGCTAAATTTGCAAGTTGTTTTGGTGTTTGTGAAGAATTTGTGTAAAACATCATAAATTCTGGAAATGCAACTAGTGTTGCGTTTTTTGTAGCTGCTTTTTTAATGTAAGAAATAATTTTTTTTAAATTAACATCTTTGCTAGTGGATGCTTTGAATTGAACCACTGCTACCTTCATCAAAATTGAATAGTAATGTGACAATAAAAGGATAAACTATTGGTACAACCACAAAATGTACCATTTTGTTATTATGCAAAAACGTGTTAGTAATTACATACCGACCATAGTGTGTATGTCAACCTTGGCTGGAAGGGTAATCCAGTCGTAGTTTTTTTAAAAATAATTAAAGTTGGTTTCCTGCCAAAAACCAATTTTCTTTTGGATTGTCTTCAAAAACAACAATAACATGATTCTCTTTTGTTTTTAGAATTTCTACTGCTGATTTTGTTATTGCTTTTGCAAATTCATCTTTTTGTTCCTGTGATCGACCAGGATACATTGAGACTGTTATCAAAGGCATAACAATTTCAAAAAGATTCAGCGATTTATTCTTTCAATAATCTGGCCTGTAACCGTATCGGGTTCCATATGAAAAGTCAGACTTGTGTGTTTTTTTGTACAGATATCCTGTTGCCAAGCCTACAACAAAGCCTCCAATGTGAGCAAGATATGCAACTCCACCTCCTGCAACACCAAAACCGCCTATGAAAAATGGGAGCAGATTCTGAAAGATTAACCAGAAAGGCAAGAACCATTTTGCTTGAATATGCATCATTCTCCAAAAGAATCCCATCATCATGAAAGTTTGAATTCTTGCTCTTGGAAAAATTACCAAGTAAGCTCCAAGGACTCCAGAAATTGCTCCTGAAGCTCCTACTGCAGGAATTGCACTACTTGCATCACCATAAATGTGAATTAATCCTGCAAGAACACCCCACATTAGATAAATTCCAAGATATTTTGCTCTACCAAATTTTTGTTCAATGTTATCACCAAATATCCATAAGAACAACATGTTACCTCCAAGATGCATTAAACCACCATGCATGAATGTAGAAGTTATCAAAGTAATGTATGGAGTTTCAGGACATGAAATTCTTTGAGGTCCTGCACCAAAATCAATTGATGAAAAAGTAGAACCAGTAATACAATTTGGAACTGCTCCCCATTCGTAAAACATTACAAAGGCATTTTGATTTGAAAAGTCAAAGAATTGTCCAGTAATTGCAACTTCAATAAAAAATACTATTACATTGATAATGATCAACATCTGAGTAACTCGAGGTTTGAAACCTGGAGGATGTGGGTTTTCATCTCTTAATGGAAACATAAGATGATTAGCCTGATTGAAAATTGTATAATAAGATTATTCTAAAATTGATTGAAAAATATGGCTGACTAAAAAAATAAAGATGAGAAACAGGCAAACAAGATGACTCCTCCAAAGTTTCTCACCTAACTATGGTCTGTATAACATCATTAATTCAGTATAATTAAAAACAAAATTGGTACATTCGTTAATTGTACAGTATTTTAGACTTGAAGAATTCCATTTGTGATTAAGAATTGAATTCCTTGAACAAAGGCTGTATCATCAATTGCACCTTCTGCCCACCAACCTGCATTGTTCTTAATCCATGCTGGGATTTCATTAGGACCAGTTCCTTCGCCCTGAGTTGTTGCAGGAATCTTGAGAATACCTTCTTTGATTAAGAATTGAATTCCTTGAACAAAGGCTGTATCATCAATTGCACCTTCTGCCCACCAGCCTGCATTGTTCTTAATCCATTCAGGGACAGCAAGTTTTGACTCACCAACAAAAATTGTTCCTACCATCCAAGGATGAAGGGTACAATAGTAGTCAAATTCACCATTTTCCTCAAATTTGAAGACAAATTTTTCACCTCCTGCAATAATTCCACTATCAAAAATACCAGTTGAACCTACATCAGGAGAACCTGAAGTAACTGTGTGAGCTGAATTGTCCTTGTTATCCCAGAGTACAACTTGATTTGGTTGAATGTTTAATGAGGATGGAAGATAACAAGAGTCATCAGTTTCACATCCTGGAAGATATGTTCCTTCTCCAATATCAACAACATAATCACCACCTAATTCTTCAATTGGTTCAGCAACTTTGAATGAAAATTCTCCTGTTGTATCATAATTATTTACATTAGAAATTCTTGCAATAACAGCACCTGTTTCATCAAAGTTAATTCTTACAGAATCAGTTCCATCTGGAGCTTCTAATCCTTTCATCGATTCGATAATTTTTCCATTAAGGAAAACATCTAGATCATATACATTTTGTTGAATAATTGTATTTGTAACTGGATCTCGGAATTCAATGTGTAATGTTATATCCTTTTCAGGATTGATTTTTCCCTTTGGGGTCAATGTTAAATGAAATTTCCAGTCTTCTTCACTAGACAAGACAATTACTTTGTCTCCTGCTTCTAAAGATGCATCCTTCTTTTGTACATCTCTTTTATTACCAGACTCAATACCAAAAATCATTTTATCATTATTATCAGAAGGAATTTGATCAATCATTTTAAGAAGTTTTGATGATGAAAGTAAAAAGTGAACAACAATTTCATCATCACCTGAACGATCTATTGTTCCAAAGTACGACATATCATTTACAGTTAACAAAATTTCATGTTTCTCAAAAATATCAACTGTTTTTGGAATATAATATTCAGCATGAACAAATGGAATTGATTTGATAAAGTCCTCATCCCAATCAAATGGCATTTGGGCTGTTAGTCTTTTGTTATTTTCATCATAATGAAATTGTTCAATTTTATCAAAGTATGTTGCAAACATCAAATCATGATTTTTTTCATCAATCTCAGTTGAAAATGGGATAAACTCCCCCATTGTAAACATGATTTGAAAAGTGGTTTCATTTCCAGAAACAGGTTGAGAATCAATGGATAAAATTGTGATATTGATATCAACCAAACCTCCCTCCAAGAAAACTGGTGCTTCCATAGTCAAAGGAGACTGATTTGAGGCTAGCCAAGAGCCATTTTCAGCAGTTTCACCTGAAAAATCTGAGTTTTGACTAGGAATTATGAGGGTCTTTAATTTCTCATCAGGAGAAAAAGCATCAAATTCTACTAGTAAATTATCATCACTATCAAAAATCTCAATTTTGTACTCTACTCCAGAAACTACTTGTTGAGTATCATCATTGATAGTTGTCAGATCAAATTCAATTTGATCTTCATTTCCTTCTAGAATAGATGGGCTTGTCTCTAATTTTACTTTGAAGTAGTTTTGGTTAATGAAAAGTACATCACTTTCTTCACTACCAGAACCTCCTCCATAAACAATCTGAATAGAACCTAATATCAAAATTAGTGATAAAAAAGCAAAAGATGATTTGAAATTCATGTATTTCATTTTGAGGATAATTATTTTAAGTTAACAAAAAAATTAGACTTTGATTAGACCAGAAGCCATCAAGAATTTAATTCCATTTGCAAATTCAACATCAGTCAAATGACCTTCAGACCACCATGCTGCATTGTTTCTTACCCACATTGGGATTGATGTGATTTGTGCTTGTTCTTCATCCAAGTTTTCTTCAGGTGTTGGAACATCAATTATGTTTTCTCTAACTAGATATTCAAGACCTTTTGCAAAGTCAGGATCATTAATTTGTCCATCAGACCACCAATTGGCATTTTTCTTTACCCATGTTGGAATAGAGATGTCAGAGGATACTGAAGTAATAGATGTAGAATCAGATTTTATTTCTTGAATTTTTTTAATACCTGCGGAACTTTTAGAGTCAGCTGAAACTTCGGTAATTGTAGAAGCATCATCAGTACCTACAACATTTGTTAAGGGATTCTCGATATTAAAGATTGTAGCAGTAGTTCGAATATCAAAATTATCACTTGATGTGTATGGTTCTGGAAGAGTTCTATCAATATACTCTATAGTAATTGTGTCACCATCAGAAACTCTCAAGATGTCAAGTTCTTGTGAGTCATCTTCAAAAGTGACATGGAATACTCCTTCTAAAACATCAATATAATGTGCACCATATCTTCCTTCAAATTCATCTACAGGAGTATCAAATGCATGATGTCGTGGCACTATATCTTCTAAAATTGCTTCTGGGGCAACTTGGAATGAAAAGTCTTGTTCAGCATCTGTTCCGAAAATATTTTTAAATACAATTTTTACTGAACCACGTTCATCAAATCTTACAGGTTGAATTGCATGTCCATCACCTGAAAATTGTTCGTCTCTAACTTCAATTAATTGACCGTTAAACCAAATTTCCATATCGTAACTTAGTTTTAGTTGATGTATGTCTGTCAAGCCATCATGAACCATCATGTTAAGTTCATAGTCTTGATCAACACCAATTACACCACCTGGTTGCCACCAAAAGTATAATTTCCATTTTCCATCAGGAGTATATTTTGTAAGGGATGAAGCAGCAGGCTCTGTCAAAGGAACACTTACTCCTTTGTATTCTACTTCAGAACCATGATCATGATTTGGTTCAAATGAAACAGGAACAAAAATTCCGCTTTGATCAGTATCTGAGAATACACGCATCCAATAAGTGAAAAATTCAGCGTGATGAACCCACAAATCTCTATCGTGTAATGTGAATGTTATTGGCTCATTAGCAGTATACATTTCTTTATCAAAATTAAGTTCGCCTTCTCTCCAAGTCCAAGTTGCTGTTTTAGTAATAACAGTATCTTCATTTGGTTCCCAAGAAACAGTTACAGCACCATTTTGGATATCAGTTGACACTCTTGCTGCAACATCTAATGCACTTCCAGTTTGACCATAACCACAAGCAGGTTTCATATGATGACCATGCATCATTTGAGCATGTGCTTCAGGGATAAAGTCCATCATAATTGCAGAAAATAGTAATCCTTTCATTTTCATTACTAGTGGGAACAAAAAGCCATGTCCGTGTCCACCACTTGCAGTAGATCTACAGTTATCAACTACTATTTCACCATAATTACTTGATGTGTGTCCATGTGCTTTTACAGTCTGCCCATTTTGATTATGAACAACAAAATGTTGACCAGTTAATTTTACCACACCAAAGAAAAGACCAGTATCAGGTCCTGTTTCTGTAAATATTGCCGTATCAACTGATGCATCTCTTGAAGATATTGTGATTGGAGTTCCAAAAGATTCACCAATGCTATCCATTTTTTCAGAATCAATGTTCCATCCAGGTGCCCAAATTAAGACATTAACTCTATCAGTCCAGGTGTAACCATCATATTGTTCATCACATTCTGCAAGAGTCATTGCTTGATTTGAACAAAATTTCATCAATACACCAGTGGCTTTTTTTACATTAGTAAATCCTGTTTCAGAAAATGCTGATTGAATTGGAATAGATGTAACTAAGATTGCTGCAAATGCGAAAACTGCTACTAAATGTAATTTACTTACCATTGATAATTTTTAAAACTAAATTTTGAATAAAAGAAGAATGGTTCATTCGAAAAATGTACCACTTTTCTATTCAATTTTGACTTGACATGAATGGAAAGTCTCACTCCATTTTGAATGACCAACAAATCTCTTTGATTCAAATTCTTTTAGATCGCTAAAAGTTGCTGAGGTTTCTCCCAAAGTATTACCAAAATTATCTAAAAATAATATAATCAAGTCAACTTGAGTACGCTTTACTCCATCATTGTTGTATTGACCAGAAATTGTGACCAAACCAAAATCATCACGAATACAAGAAAAATTTGAAACACCTTGAATTGATGATTTTTCTAATTCATTAGATTTTGGTACTACTGGAATTTCATTAATTAGTTCTTCAACATGTTCATTTTGAATGTCGTTTTGCAATACATTATGTAGTTGAGAATTTACAAATTCATTTTTGTAAAAGCTAATTTTTTTCAAGATTTCACTAGAAAATCTAGTTGTTGGTTCATTATTATCTAAAACAAGATCCTTTTGATCATAATCATAATGTTCTCCATGTTGATCAAATAATATAACTTGAATTATCATTTTGTCATATACACATGATGTTACAGCACCTTCTAGTGTATAATTAAATAGACATTCAGAATTTTCATTTGGGTTTCCTTTTAGATATGCAGAATCAAAAATTTCCTCTTTAGTCCTGTCTTCAAAAGAATTCCAATAATTATCCAAGTCATTATGATTATTAAATTCAGCAATCTGTAATGTTAAAGAAGGAACTTTGAATTTGTAAAATATTGGTTCATACACTCGTGTAATATCAGTAAAAATAATTTTAACAGAATCTACAACTCCTTCTTTTTCTTCAAATTCATATTCAGTTGAAAGAATTCTCCATTTAGTTTCTTTTGTAATATTCAAAATTTCTTTTTCATTTAGCAAAAATCTTTCTAGACTTGATTGAAAAGTTTCATCATTTGAAAAAATACTTTTTTCAGGAGAATATTCCAGATATCCAGTTTCTCTAAGATAGTGAATGGTTCTAAGAAATTGTTCATCAGTGATTTTTCCTTCAATCCACCATTCAGCTCTATCTTTTACCCAATATGGAATCAATTCTGAAGTTTTTTCTTCATAAAGTTCTGGAATATCTTGAATTACAGTTTTTGCAGTATGTTTTACATTTTCATTAGATGTAAGATCTTCAATTAGGATATTTTTCTCTAGAATAGTTTCAATTAATGCTAGAAATTCAGAATCTGTGATATCTCCATTAACCCATATAGTAACAGATTGTTTTACCCAATCAGGAAATACCTGTTCTTCCCCAAAAGCTGGATTTTGTAATGAAAATAAGAAAAGAGTTATCGTTATTCCCAACAAAGAACTTGTTTTTAGATTCATTTCTAAGAAACCTCCCTTGAGAATTCAGATAAAGCAGTTCTAAACTCTTGATCATTTGATTTGTACTTTGCATATTCTACACTTCCACAAAGCAAAAGCCAGTTTCTTACTTGATCATAATCTTTTGTGCCTATTTGTCTGATTTTTGCAAGTAATTCGAAGTTAGTCATCTCTTTGTAAATTTTCAAGTTTTGAGAGTAATAGTAACGAATGGCCTGACTAAGAATTTCGTGAGCTTCTTTTCTTTGGTTGTTATCATACAAGTCTCTTGATTTCTCAAGCATGTCTTTTGTCAATTCTCTATAGTCAACTTGAGGCTGTGAAATTTGTAATAGTGGTTCTTCTGATTTTCTCTCAAAGAGTCTTTTACGCATAAGATATCCAAATATTGCCATACCAGCAATCACAGGAATTAACATCAATAATGAAATGTCTTCAATTTCTTGTGAAGGTTGTATTACTTGGAATGGTTTGCTTTGCAATGAATCACGGACATGTCTTGTATTTTCAAACTTGGGTTGTTCAAATTTGAAATTATCAAATATGCTTCCAAAGTCTTGTGATGGTTGTGAAGTTTCTATTTCAGGAGATTGTAATTCTCTTTTAGTTTGTTTTTCTCCAGACATTATTCCACTAAATATTTGTGAAGTTTGTTCAGAGAATGATTCCATCATTCTTTCTTGGATTTGTTCTTGGTTAAGCAACAAATAGTTTGGAGAATACTCTCTAAGATCAAATTCTCCTTCACCAGATGTAATTGCTTCATCCATTAATGCTCTTCCTAGTGTAAATTCTTTAGGTGAGAAAATATCATTTGGTATAGCTTCTAAATTATTCATTGAATAGCCACGTTCTAAAACAAATAGTTCCAGGTTTGAATTTGGATTGTAATCAAGAGATCTGCCTTGAATAATGTATTTACTATCTCCAATTGGATCTAGTAGAGCTTCGGCAATTTCGATATAACCATCTGAAAATCTGTCATAATATTTTATTTTATGTTGAAAACTTTCTTGGCGAAGATCTCTTTGTTCAATTAACATACCATTAAGTCTTTGTCCTTCTTCTGAATCAATAGTGATTTTGTAATCACCAATTGAATACTTGTTATTTGTAATGAATTTATCATAAACAGGTTTTTCATGTTCTTTTTCTTCAACAATTAGTTCTTCATAGTTTGAAACAATTTCTGCTTCTTTTTCTGATACAATTTCTTCATCCATTTGTCCTTCAATAATCCAGTCCATTTGGATTTCAGCAGTTTGTGCAAATGCAGGATTTACAAAAACGATTAGAGGTATCAGAAATAGGAGCTTTAACAATTCTTATTGTAAAAATGCTAAATTTTCCTTTAATCAGGATTGGTACATCTATCGAATGAACCAGTCGGATATTTATCCCAAAAATTCCATCTAATGACACATGGCACTAAGAGAAAATCACGTAAATTATTCAGTATCAAATGAAGAGATCAAGAAACTCAGTGAGCAATCTCAAAAATATGCTGAAAAACTAAATGCAGTTTTTGATGAATCACACAAAGTCGTCATCGGTCAACAAGATGCTTTACAGAAAATTCTCATTTCAATAATTTCAGATGGCCATGTTCTTTTGGAAAGTGTTCCAGGTTTAGCCAAAACATTGATGGTAAAGACAATGGCACAAATTTTCAACGTTGATCACGTTAGAATACAGTTTACACCAGATTTGCTTCCTGCAGATATTTTGGGTACAAAAATTTACAAAAATGCAACAGGATCATTTGTAACGCAAAAAGGTCCTATCTTTCATAATTTTGTACTTGCTGATGAGATTAATCGTGCACCACCTAAGGTACAATCTGCATTACTTGAAGCCATGCAAGAAAGAAATGTCAGTATACATGGTGATACATATGAGTTAAAAAAACCATTTTTGGTTCTTGCAACACAAAACCCAATTGAAAATGAAGGAACATACAAGCTTCCTGAAGCTCAAGTAGATAGATTTGCATTAAAAATCTTAATTGATTATCCATCAAAACAAGAAGAATTAGAAATCATTGAGAAAAACTCTTCAGAACAAAAAGATCAAGTAAAAACTATCATTAGTCCTGAAGAGATTTTAGAAATTCAAAAATTCAATGAAAAAATTTATGCTGATAAAGTAATTACAGAATACATTGCAGATATTGTAAATGCAACTAGAAATCCAAAAGATTATGATTTAGATCTAGAAAACATGATAGAATTTGGAGCATCCCCTAGAGCATCAATTTGGTTAATGAGAACAGCAAAAGC
>JANQNM010000074.1 GCA_028279625.1 Candidatus Nitrosopumilus sp.
CCTACAACATGAGGTAACTGATCAAAAGCACGCTCAATTTCAAATCTCTGATCATCTCTCATTATTTACTCATTGAGGATTTCTGCACCAGCTTTTGCAAAATATGTTACTATCATATCTGCACCTGCTCGTTTAATGGAATATAGGATCTCTGTAATTATGTCATTTTCTTGAATCCATCCTTGCTTACCTGCACCTTTTACAAGTGAATACTCTCCTGATACACTGTATGCTGAAATAGGAATATTGAATCGTTTTTTTGATTCAGAAATTAGATCAAGATATGCAAGCGCTGGTTTGATCATTACAATATCAACTCCCTCATTAACATCCATTTCTACTTCTCTCATTGCCTCTCGTGCGTTACTAAAAGGAACTTGGTAGGTTTTTCTATCACCAAACTGTGGTGCACATTCAGCTGCACTACGAAAAGGAGAATAAAATGAGGAACGATGTTTTGCAGAATGTGACATTATAGCTACATCTGAAAATCCTTCATCATCTAACCCTTGTCTGATTGACATGACTTGACCATCCATCATGGCTGAAGGTGATACGACATCTACTCCAACTTTAGCTTGACTAACCGCAATTTTTGCTAGAGTTTCTATACTAGAATCATTATCTATTTTATTTTCTTTAATTATTCCACAATGACCTGATTCAGTATACTGACATAGACAAACATCTGCCATAATTGCAATTTTTTCTCCAAAATTTTTTCGAATTTCACTAATAGTCTGTTGAACAATCCCTTTTTCATCAAAAGCTGAACTTCCCGCAGCATCTTTCTTAGAAGGTAATCCAAAAAGCATTACTGCAGGAATCCCTAGATCCGAAATCCTACCGACTTCTTCGTTTACTTTTTCAAGAGGAAATCTTTCAATTCCAGGCATTGAATCAATTGATTTAGGTTCATTCAAATCTTCTTGGACAAACACTGGACAAATGAAATCCTTTGTTGATAGTCTAGTTTCTTGTACTAGTTCACGAATTTTTTCATTCTTTCGTAATCTTCTAAGACGAGTATTAGGAAAAGATGACATATCAAAAATCTATTTTTTAGTTATATAATCCTAGTCTGAAAAGTTACTGGTCTTTTTTATTATAATCAAAAAGTTTACTTGCGGCATCTAGCAATTCTGGATTTCCCTGCTCAGAAGCTTTTCTAAGATTATTCATAGGAGCTGAAACAATACTTTCAACAACGGCTTTAGTTAACTCTTCAATAATTTTTACTCGCTTTTCGTCAGTTTCTCCCAGCATTTGAAGTGCTTTTTGTAATTCTTTTACACGAAGTGAATCTATATTTTTGAATACATCCTTTACTATTGGTTCTGCTTCTAGTCGTTTCATTGATGCTTCAACTACTGGTAATTCTTCGTTAATTATATTTTCAACGGTTGAAACCTTGCCTATCCTACTTCTCATGTTCTTATCTACCATTTCTGCAATTTGATCAAGATTCATCAATTTTATTCCTGGAATTGTTGCTACCTTTTCATCTACTGTTCTAGGATTAGATAAATCCAAAATCATTTTGCCAGTTTGTTTTGTATCCATGGCTTGTTTTATTCTATCAAAAGTGACCAGAAAGTATGGGGCTGTAGTTGCAACAAACAAGACATCAAATTTATCAAAACTAGATAACACATCTTCAAATTTAATTGGATTTCCACCAAGCGTTTCAGCAAATGCTTTGGACCTTTCCATGGTTCTACTTGAGATAAAAAATTCATAACCTCTTTTTTTAAGAGATTTTGCAACAAGGGTTGCAGACTCTCCAGTTCCAATCAATAAAATTCTCTTAGTTTTTAGCTCATCAACATTTTCTTCAGCAAGCTTTACTGCCATGGAGCCTACTGAAATTCCACCTTTACTAATTCCAGTTGAATTTCTAACTCTAGTACCTATTCGAATTGCTTTATCAAACAAAGTGTTAAGACGTTCTCCTGAAAACTTTGCATGTCTAGCAGCTGTAATTGAATTCTTAATTTGTCCAAGAATTTGTTCTTCTCCTAAAACCATTGAATCAAGACCAGAAGTTAATTTTAACAAATGATGATAAACATCTTCATTTTCACTTAATTCTAAATTTTCTTTGAATGCCGAATCTTCTAAACCTGCAAGCGATGCCCATGTCTTTTTAATTTTTTCAAGATCAAAATCTTTTCCTGTACCAAATAATTCAATTCTGTTACAAGTTTGTAGGATTACACATTCAGATAATCCAGAATGTTTTTTAAAATGCATATAAGCATCTTCAAGATCTTTGAATGTGAATTTCTCTAAAACATGAATTGGTGAATTTCGAAATGTAACCCTTGCATTAATAATATTTTGACTCATTTCCACTCCCTTAACATTAGCATAGCCCTATGCTGTGCTTTTTTTAGTTTTTTGTCTTTTATTAACTGTTTAATCGTTTTATCACGCATAACTGAATATAGGAATTTTTTTCTCTCAATCTGGGTTGGAATTATTTTTTTTGCTGAATCTCGAGCGATCTGCTGTAATTTAATTTGATAAATATCCTCTTTTTTTATAGTTTTTTTAAAAATTTTTTCTGTCTGAGACTTTAATTTTCTAGCCATTGCAGGACTCCTTCCCCCAGTTGAGATTGCAATCTGAATGGTATCTTCGATATTAATTACAGAGGGATGAGCAAAATCACTAATTTCTGGATCATCAGATGCATAAAC
>JANQNM010000094.1 GCA_028279625.1 Candidatus Nitrosopumilus sp.
AAAAGAACTTGATTCACGCACAAATCTTGAAGACTTGGAATCATTATATTCAGAATTGGAACAAATTTTGTATCAAAGATTTTTGTTTCATTTTGGAAATTAGTTTTTCCAACACAGATCGAAATTTTTCAAAATCTTATAAATGATAAATTATATCAGTATGTGGTCAATTTTGGTCAAAAGAAAAATTCGTACTGGCAGAGGCACAAGAATTATCGAAGTGGATGATGAAAAATCATCTTGGGCAGGAAACGACTACAAGAAAATGCAAGAAGCAAAGAAAAAAGCTGCTTCAGACAAATACATCACAGTAGGACGAGGAACTAATAAGATAAAATTCGGTGATATCCAAAGTACTCCAGAACGTTCCACCAAAGGTTTGTGGGTGAGTTCGGGAAGAGGAACTGGAAAAAGAAAACTCGAAAAGTAGAATATTCAAAAAATGTATGTGGATGTATTGCCCCTAATCGACTCTATCCATGTTTTATTGATGTTAGAATTTGAAAAAAATGATATTTTGTAGTTACTTGAAAGAGCGGACTCTACGAACTACTTTGTTGTGATCTAAAGAAGCAGTTGTAGTTACGTACAGGATATGATTTCGTCCTGCAGGAATTACAATTCTCTTGACTTTGTCGTATTCAGCAACAACATATTTGCATGTTCCAAGAGATCTTGCTAGCTTCTTTCTTTGCTTCCAATCCTTTGCAGCTGCTTTGAGTGATGCCAAACTCTGTTTTTTTGACACCAAGATGTTTACCTTCTTTGAACGTGCTGAATATACCAATTTCCCATTTAGGTCACAGACACTCACCACTCTTACTGAAGGACTAACTTTTAGAATTTTTTCAACTGCGGTTTGAACTTCCATGATTTTTACCATCTTTTCTATATGATAAGATTTTCTATATGGGGAAAATTGTTTGATTCAACCTCTTTTAATAATAAAATATTCTATTTTCATTATGAAACATTTCGTCATTTTTGGCATTCTTCTTTTTTCTATAATTTTTATCATAAATTCTGATTCTGTTTTTGCCTCCGACCATGGAGGTCATGACAACAAAATGGGACATCATCATATGTCTCACAATGGAATATGTGCCCCTGGATTTACATCTCTTGATGGACTCTGTGTCTTAGATGATAGATGTGGACCTGGTGCATATCCTGGAAAAATGTGTATTATGGATGGAGAGATGAAAGAGTATCTTAGACCTCTACATCAAAAACATGCAGGAATTTCAGTTGACAATATTATTTGTGTAGAGGGAAAACAATTGATGTTTAAACACCATAATGCAGCACCGGCATGTGTCAATTCAGATTCTGTTGAAAAACTAAAACATAGAGGATGGCAAACTGAAAAACCTGCTCTTGCATGTACAATGGAATATGCCCCTGTATGTGGAATAGATGGAATGACATATGGAAACATGTGTATGCTAAAATCCGAACATATGGCAATGAAACATTCTGGTGAATGTGTTATTGAAGAACCAGAACCTGAACCTAAGGGCAAAGAACTTTCTGTAGAATTTACTGAATCAATAGGCTTGAAAAATAGATAAAATTTCCAAATAGGATCCTGATTTTTTGAATTTTTTCCGCGGTTTCTATATGGAAACTGTACGTAATATTATTGAAAATGGACTACTGCTATGATAGACACGACCACAAGTATCTAATCACATACAAGCCAACTACTAGAGGTGGAAGAGTTCACCAATGGTATGTTTGTCAGTATTGTTTTGAAACAAAGAAATGTTTCAATAACAAAGATGACATTCAGTGTATTGCTGTACTTGCCTAAGTGTTCTAAGATACGCTTAATTTGAATCAGGCATAAACCCTCCCATTGCCTGAATTTGAATTTCGATTTTTAGCCGAAAAGGTATTTGTCCATAGATGGCCCCATGACCCACCTTTGTGGAGTGAAGAAGTCAAAAAGCACATGGATTCATCAATTAGCAAAAATCCTGAAAATAAAAAAATCATAGTTCATGAGAAAATAATTCAAATTGAAGATTTCAAATTTTCTTCATTAAAAAAAATTGGAATTTCAGTTCCATTCTTCAAAGAAGAATGCAGAATGATTTTTGAAGCAAAGTTTGGTGACTTTTTTGCGCATATACATATCACTGTTAAATCCAAAGACTATCTAGAAATTTTTAACAAATTGATGGCTTGGAAAAAATCTACTTTTCCTGATGATTAAAAATTCTCAGTTGCCTTTACTATATTTTTGATATCTGCTTTGGTGTGCGAATCTGAGATTGCTCCTAGTTTTCCTGGCAGGAAAAATATTCCGTCATGTGCAATCATCTTGAAATGGTATTTTGCAAGCATTTGTGTATCGCATTTTGCAGCTTGAACTGAATTTGTAATTTCAGTAATTCCGTCTTTGAGAAAATGAGTCATAAACAGAGACCCTTTTCCAGTGATTGCAACCTTTCCATCAAATGCCTTGCCAATCTCTTTTCTAGCAAAATCTCCTAATTCATTAATTTTTGAGTAAATCGATTTTTTTGATTTTAGATGATTTAATGTAGCATATCCTGCTACCATTGAGGCTGGATTTGCAGAAAATGTGCCTCCCCCAACATAGGAGCGCTCTGATTTTTTCTTTCCAGTAGTATCAGCATATTCCATGATTTCCTTTTTACCGCACATAACTCCAATTGCCATACCTCCTCCAACAATTTTTCCCAAAGTAACAATATCAGGATCTAATTTCATAGTTGGATAAAGACATCCAAATCTAAATCTAAATCCAGTAACAATTTCGTCTAAAATGAAAATTGATTTATTTTTTCTAACAAATTCTTGGATTCCTTTAAGGTAATCTGGACTTGCTGGAATACATCCCCCTCCACCTAAAACTGGCTCAACAATTACTCCTGCTAAATTATTTGCATATTTTTTGAGAATCTTCAAAGATCCTTCCAAGTCATTATATGGAATTGATACAATCTGTTCTTCATTTACAACACCTGAGCTTTCGGATTCTGAAAATGGCCAATTAACTGATTTGAGTAAATCCGAGGTATATCCATGCCATCCCCCATCAATCTTTGCAATGATTTTTTTCCCTGTTACAGAACGTGCTAGTCTTACTGCATACATTGTAGCTTCAGTTCCAGATGTAACATAACGAATTTTTTCAGCTACTGGCACTGCTTTTGATATTAATTCTGAGAGTTTGATAGTTTGCTCATTTACAGTTCCATACATCCAACTCTTCTCAATCTGTTTTCTCAAAGAATCTCTAACTTGTTTTGGACCATGTCCTAAAATCAGAGCCCAGTGACCCATCCAATAATCTGTGAATTTATTATTATCAACATCAACCAGATTTTTTCCAGATGATTTTTTTACAACAAATGGATAAGGATCATAATATCTTATGTTATGAGAAACACCATTAACATGAAGTTTCGCTGATTTTGAAAATAGTTTTGCAGAAGTCTTTGTCTTGTTTTTGTATTCTTTGATGTAATCCAAAATCAAATTCATAAGATTGTCCCTACCATTTTAACCCATCAAAAGTGGCATAGTTTGGCATAGTTTTCAGACACTAATTATTCTAAAACTGCATAGTTTTGCATAGTTATCATGTTGTAATTTTTACAACTTTTAGGGTCGATCAGGCATAATTTTACGCATGGTTTATATGGATTCTGGGGTGCTAACCTTTTGCATACGTAACGCAATAGGCGGCGCTTGTGATGAAGTATGGTAATGAACCATTTTGTGATTCATGGGCCTCCAGTTACGCATACAAAAATGAGGATTTGATCAAGTGATCAATATCTGAAATGTGAAGATTATGTGCATCCGTCAATTCCAATATTAAGTACAAATGTACTTTCAATAATCAAAAAAATCATTCAGAATCCGGTTGATCCTGCCGGACCTGACTGCTATCGGATTGATACTAAGCCATGCGAGTCATTGTAGTAATACAAGGCAGACGGCTCAGTAACGCG
>JANQNM010000114.1 GCA_028279625.1 Candidatus Nitrosopumilus sp.
TTAACAGACTCTTACTTCAAATTACAATTATGGGAGATATGCGCAAAGATTATGTTTCTGAGCGTTTTATGATCGTCTCAAAAAAAGATGATAAAGTTGCTGATCCTAAAAAATCTCCTTTTTCACCAGGAAATGAATCTATGACAAATCCATCAGTACTATCTCTTGTTGCAAAAGATGGAATGTTGCAACGTCTACAAGATAGTGAAGATGAATATGTTGAAGGATGGTCAATCAGAGTTTTTGAAAGTAAAAACCCTATAGTTTCTATCGAATCTGAAAATTCATACAGTGATAGACCATTTTACAGTGAACCTGCCTATGGATATCATTACATTGTTGTAGCATCTCCAAATCCTAAAGACACTTTTGCAACAATTGATGTAGAACAATGGTCTAATGTTCTAGTTGTTGTTCAAGATAGATTAAGATGGCTTTATACGCAAAAAGGCGTTACTTATGTTTCAATTTATGCTAACCAAGGTGAACTTGCAGGAAGTAATAACCCACATCCCCATCTTAACCTTCTAACTTTCTCTACAATTCCTCCAATAATTGAAAAAGAGGCTGAGGCCTCTCAAAAAATCCTAAATGAAAAAGGAGTTGCCCCAATGTCTCAAATCATAAGTGAAGAGTCTGGAGGTCCTAGACAAATACTACAAACTGAGGGATTTATCGCATTTTGCCCATGGTCTCCCTCGTATCCCTACGAGTTTTGGATTGCTCCAAAAAAACACAGTACAAGTTTTTCTAAAATAACTCAAAAAGAAATCAATGATTTATCCCTAATCTTGAGAGCTACTTTGGGAGGTCTCTCTAAAACTATCAAAAATGTCTCATACAATCTTGTCTTTCATCTTTCTCCTGAAAAGAAGAATAGTAAACAAATTCATTGGCATATTGAAATTTACCCTATTACCAAATCTTGGTCAGGCTTGGAACGTGGATATGGAATTTTCTTAAATGATATTTCTCCTGAACAGGCAGCAGAAAAACTTGGGGCTGCTTGTAGAAAAGAATTAGCAAACCTAGTTGGAATTGTTTGATTTTTTGAATGGTTTAATAATTAACTAAAATCTGTTAGAATTATGGCACTTGAAAAATGGCTTGCAATTACTAGTGTAGCACTCTTTGCAATGTTTTCTGGCCAAATATTTTCAATTTACAATTTTATGGTTGATGTTCCTGAAGATTTTGAATATGCTCAAGCATTTGAAGCAAATCCAAAAATCTTACAATTTATTTCAATAGGAGCTGCACCTGCAGGAGTTCTTGGAGCTGTTGCTTTTATCATGTCTAAACATTATGGTTCAAAACAAGTTGGCGCATTGATTGTTTTAGGTGGTGTTATTTTGCTTGTAGGAATGTTAGTTAGCTATTCACTTGTTGACAAAATTGAAGAACAATACATTACTGATACTGTATTGTATATTCCAATAGTGTTTATGATTATGTCTGCACCAACAATTGGTTTTGGATTGTATTTGATTAAACACAAAAGAGAAAGACCAACAAAACGCTATTTCTAATTATGATCAAATCTTAATTCATTTGCAATATGTTTGAATCCTAATTTTTCATAAAACGGCTTTACATCATCTGTACAATCCAAAATTGTCTTGTAACAGCCTCTATTTTTTGCAATTTCGAGAAGGTATTTCATAATTTTTTCCCCAATTTTTTTACCTTGAAAATCTTTGTCCACCACCACATCTTCGATATGTCCTACTAGACCTCCATTATGGATGAATTTTTGTTCAATTAACAAAGTTGTTGAACCCACAATTTTCCCATCTAATTCTGCTACTGCAATAATGTGATCTTTGTTGGTATTTATCTTCTGAAAAACTTCTTTTGCTTTTTCTTTGTCGATGTTACTTGCTTGTCTCAAAGAATCCAATGATGTTAAAAATCCATTCCAGATGTCTTCTTCTTCTAATTCTTTAATTATTGGTTCATTCATTTCTAATTTCAGATCTTACCTAGTTTTTGAATATATTCTTGATATGCTTTTTTGTAAGATGCTTTGTTTCCAATATCGATAAATCCTTTCTTTGTGACAAAACTGCTGACTAGTTTCTTTCTACTCATTGCTTTTTTGATGACATCATCCATTCCATATGGTTTATTTTTTGGAATGTACTTGAAAACTTCTGGCTCCATTACATAACAACCCATATTCACATTAGCTTTAATCTCTGGTTTTTCATTCCAGCTTAGAACTTTTCCAGCTTTTGAGGTTTCAATTACCCCGTATGGCAAATTTGTTTTGTATTCGTTCAAGCTCATTGTAACAAATGCTTTTTTCTTTTGATGTTGCTTTATCATATTTCTAAGACTAAAATCAAAAATAGAATCTCCATACATACAAACAAAAGTATCATCGATGAATTCTTCTGCGGTTTTTAATTGACCTGCAGTTGCTAATGGTTTATTTGAAATTGCATATTCTATACTCACACCAAATCTTTTTCCATCTTCAAAATAATCCTCAATTGTCTTTCGAAGATAACTTACACATAAAACTATTGATTTGACACCATTTTTTCTATTCCAATCAACTAGATGTTCTAAAATTGGTTTATCACCCAATGGTAACATTGGTTTTGGAAGAAATGTAGTGTACGGTTGTAGTCTTGTGCCTAATCCTCCAGCAAGAATAACTGCTTTCACAAATCCTCTTTGAGATATGACTATTTATGTTCAAGGATGTATTCTGACTATTACACCATCTTTGATATTTTTTTTAAAACTGAATTTGGAGATTCACCAAACACAATTATCATTGGTTCTTTTCCAAAATCTCCTTTATGAAAAATTACGTCTGGTGCATTTTTTAGATTCATAATCGAATTTTTAATTCCCCATTCAATGGTTGACCCTTGATCCTTTACTTTTTTAGGTTCATGAGTTCTATCATAACTAGAAAATTTCAATCTTGATTTTTTAATTTTTGAAATTGTTTTTTCTTGATATTTCAAATTAATTGCAGCAAAAATATTTGGAAACTGTTTATTCACTACTAGTAGTGCTGTTGCAACATGTTTAGAACCTCCATATGTTATATCTCCTGCAACAATGACTTGTTTTCCAGCTTTTACTATTCTTCCTAAAACTCCTAAAACATCTTTAGTCGATTTTGGTTTTTGTTTTGAATAAACAAAATTGGTTTGACATTCAGGAATATTTTTGTAAATATCCTTGATTTTTACAAATTTGTTTATTGCATCAGTTAATTCTGAATTGATGGTATCTTCATTAGCATCTGTAATTTCGATACCTTTGCCAAGTTTTTTTGCATTTTTTATTGAATTAAATGTAAATAACTTTGCAAATCGTAGAGATTCTTTTAGAGTTTTATTTTTGGCAAGTGAAAAAATCAATGCCGCCGAATAATTGCCGCCACTCCCATGATTGATTTTAGAAATTTTTTCTCCTGAAAGAAAATATTTTGATTTTTTTTCTAACACAAAATCCGATATCTTATTCTTTTTTTCTTCTAATCCTGTAATAACAACATTCTTGGCCCCCATTTTTTGAATGATCTTTGCAATTTTCTCAGGTGTATTCTTGGAATTAATTTTAGTTTTAGATAAAATTTCGGCCTCAAATTTGTTAGGTGTAATTACAGTAGCAAGTGGAATAATGTATTTCTGAAAATCCTTTATGGCAGATTTTTTAATTAATTTTCCACCTGTAGTTGATTGAATTACTGGATCAACCACAATTGGAGTATTGAGTTTTTGTAAATAATCATACAAAACTTTGATAATTTGAGAATCATAAACCATCCCAATTTTGATTCCATCAATTTTAAAATCTGAAAAAACTGTTTCTAATTGATTTTTTAAAATTTTTTTTGAAACAGGTTCAGCAATTCCAAACTTGGTTGTGTTTTGCCCTGTAATTGCAGTAATTATAGTTAATCCATGAACATTAAATTTTGAGAAAACTTTGATGTCGCTTTGTATTCCTGCACCTGATGATGGGTCTGATCCTCCTATTGAAAGTAAATTCACAACTTGATCTTAATTTGAGTACTAATCTATTTTTCCTTTAATGCATTTATTTTGGATATCTATTTTATAGATCAAATGTGTGTCATTTTTGATGACAAAGATTCCTATGGTTGATGATGCTATCCCTGAAGAATTAAGATGTACTACATGTTTGTTACCTATGCAATACCAAACAAAAATAGATGGAAAATTTTTGTGGCAGTGTTTCAAATGTGGAAAACAATACTTGATTCCTCAAAATACTAATGAGGACGTTGAAGAAAGCTGGAGTCCCCCAAGATAGAAAATGTCAAAAGATGAATCTCTAAAATCAGAAAACCAAAAACTTCGTTATTACATTTCTTTGATTCAAGCTGAACTTGAACTATCTCGAAGAGTTTTTGAAATTAAACAAAATATGGCAAATTCTCCTGAACTTGAGCGTATAATCACGCCTATTTTAGATAGAATTTCAAAAATTAACTCTGAAAAAATTCCATTAGAAAAGGAACTGAATTTAGATTAATTCTATGATTATTCAGAGGCTTGCCTTACACACTCAAAAGAACAAAAATCATCCTTTATACTATAAAATTCTCTTCCACAATGTTTGCACTCTCTTATGCTCCTCATTATTGATCTATATGCAATAAATTGCATATAAGATCGATCAATTTTCTTAATATAGTGCTAAGACATTTTCAAGCGATCAATAATACTATGTAATTTTGACTATTGTTTAAATCAGGCAAAAGATTAGATAACTTATGGCAACTCAAATGACTGCTGCAAGACGTGGTGTAGCAACTGATGAAATGAAACAAGTTGCAAAAGACGAAGATGTTTCATTAGATTGGTTAATTCCAAAAATTGCTAGTGGTTCCGTAATTATTCCTAGTAACAATTCACGAAAACAAAAAATTCACAATGTTGGAATTGGTAAAGGTCTCAAAACCAAAGTAAATGTAAACATTGGAACGTCTACTCTTAATGTTAACTTAGAAGAAGAAATTGAAAAAGCCAAAGTTGCTGTAAAACATCATGCAGATACAATTATGGATCTAAGTGATGGTGGCAATGTAAAAGAAATAAGACGAACTTTAATGGAAACTGCACCAATAACTTTTGGAACCGTTCCAATCTATGAGGCATACAATTATGGTGTTGAAGAACACAAGAACCCATTAAACTTAACAGAAGATGATTATCTGAATGCATTTGAAAACAACGCAAAGGATGGTGTGGATTATACAACCATACACTGTGGTATCACAAAAGATATTGCAAAAAGAATCTTCAAAGTTCAAAGATATGGCGGCGTTGTAAGTAAAGGTGGAACAATCACTGCAGCATGGATGTTAAAACATGATAAAGAAAACCCCTACCTGACACATTATGACTATCTCGTTGAAATGGCAAAAAAATACGATGTAACATTTAGCCTCGGAGATGCCTTAAGACCAGGCTCAATTCTAGATTCTCATGATGAATTACAAGTTCAAGAGATGATCAACATTTCTCAATTGACTAAACGTGCACATGAGCAAGATGTTCAAGTCATGGTTGAAGGTCCAGGACATGTCCCACTAAATGAAGTAGCTGCAAATGTCAGGTTGGCAAAATCATTGATTGGCGATGTGCCATATTATGTACTTGGTCCATTAGTAACTGATGTGGCATCTGGTCATGATCATATCGCAAGTGCAATTGGTGCTGCAGTTTCAGCCAGTGAGGGTGTTGATTTACTATGCTATCTTACTCCGTCTGAACACTTAGCATTACCAAATGCTGAGGAAGTAAAGGCTGGTTTGATTGCATATAGAATTGCAGCACATGCAGGAGATCTTGTGAAAATTCGTGACAAAGTAATCAAATGGGATATGGAAATGACTGAAGCTCGAAGAACTTTGGATTGGGAAAAACAACTTGCATTATCAATTGATCCTGAAGAGGCAACAAAAATCCACAGTCGTACAGGACAACATCCTGGAAATAATGTCCCTTGTACTATGTGTGGAGGTGCATGTGTCTATATGATGTTGCCTCAACAAAAAAAGTACGAAAAAGAAAATGAAAAACTACAACAAGTTGAATAACACTTTCTGAAGACTAGGAACTGTTTCAAAATTTTCTAATTCTTCTACATCTATCCATTTGAATTCTGAATTTTCCCAGTTTAGTTTGATTGTTGGATTTTTTACTTCAAACAAAAATGGAAATATTTCCCATTCATGGTTTTCATATTGAGGAGAATTAACTCTCATCTCTTCAGCTGATTTTACCAAAGTTATTTTGTCTTCTGTAATTCCTACTTCTTCAAAAATTTCAATTTTTGCTCTTGTAAGAGGTTCCTCATTTTTTTCAATAATTCCACTTACTCCGGCCCATAACCCTTTCATCGATTTTACTTTGTCACTTCTTTTTAGAAGGAGTAATTTTTCATTATCTCGAATAAATGATGTAACTATCTTGGTTGAGCGCATTTCCGTTATTTTTCAACGGCTTTGACCATTTTTGCTAGTTTTTTGTAGGATTCATTGATGTCTGTATGCTTTGCTAGCCTGTCTTGACAGTCTTTGATGTAGTTGACAACCTCTTCTGTCTTAGATTCTTGAACTGCAGTAAGCAGTCTGCCAATATCTTTCCAAAGTTCTTCAGCAACTCTTCGAATCTCTGGATTTGCAATGATTGTTTCAATTAATTCTGGAGATTCTGTCATGATACTTTCTGCCAATGTTTTTTGTACTCTGAAAGTTGTACCTGACATTTTTTCAGTTAGAAGCATCTTTTCATCTTTTGAAACAATGTTTGCAAAAACTAAATTCATTAAATGAGTTAATCCTAAAATTACTGCGATTTTTTTATCATGTTCTGCTGCATCAATTGTTACAAAGTTTGCCCCTTCAAATAGTGTTTTAGCAACAGTCAATTCTTTCTTTGCATCCTTGATTGGAACTGAAATAATGTTTTGACCTTTGATTGTTTTTACACCAGGACCAAACATTGGATGAATGCAAATTGGATTAATCTTTGCTGGCATCTTTGATAGTGATGATACCACTTTAGATTTTTCAGATGAAATCTCAATTAGATATGTTCCACGTTTCATCTCTTTTGCAATTAGTCTAATAATCTCTGGTGTTCTTCTAGTTGGTGTACATAAAACGACATAATCTGCCTTAAGAATTCCACCTACTAGTGACTCTGATACGATGATGCCCTTTCCTGAAACTTTATTTTCAGAATCATGTCCTGTTACCTCGAATCCTTTATCTGCAAAATATTTTGTAAACCATTGGCCCATCTGACCTCCAGCACCAATAACTGTTACTTTCTTCATTATTACTCACTAATTACCTCGTTTAGTATATTCATTCCGTCCATTAGGGTATTTTCATCTTGGCATGCAGAAATTCTAATAAAGTTCTTATAATTTCCAAATCCCTCGCCTGGAGCTATAGCCAATCCTTTTTCAAGTGCATTATTGGCAAATTTTACTCCGTCAAATCCATCTTGATTAACCCTTGCAAAAATGTACATTGCGCCATCTGGGATCACAAATTCTAATTCCATCTCATTTGCTTTCTGTGTCAACACATCTAGTCTATTTTGTACTGTATTAGTATTGTTGGACGTATCTGCCTCAAGTGCTTTCATTGCAATGTATTGTATTGGTTCAGAGACATTTGTTAGGCA
>JANQNM010000040.1 GCA_028279625.1 Candidatus Nitrosopumilus sp.
GTTGCATGTAATTCATGTGGAAATACAATTGCCGAAGCTACAGGCTCTAAAGCAAAGATTAATGGAAAAATCTCAGGTAGTGCTGAGTAAATCATAATCTTCTTTAGTATTCAAATTAAAAGCAATTCTTTTGTCATCAATGATGATAGAATTTTCATCTATATTTTCTAATGATGAAATTTTGTCAGAATTTACTAATGAAATTCCTGTATAATGACATAGTTTATTATCATCAGAAATAGAATAATCAGATTTCATTCCTAAAGATGTTAGAAAATTTTTTGTAACAAGTATACTAGTCCAAATTTTTTTAGAATCATATTCATTAACAATTTTTTTAATTATATCTTCATCTAATAATGGTAAATCACCTGAAACAATTAGAACTACATCATCAATCTCTTGCAAGACAGAATTAAGATCTTCAACATAACCATTACCAGAAGTTTCAATTGTTTCAACATTATTTTCTTGTAGGAATTTTTTTGTTTTTGGAGAATTAGAACTAGTTACAGCAAGAATTTTTGAAAAACAATTGGAATTTTTTAATGAATCAACAACATGAAGAATTACAGGTTTTTTGTATTTTAGCAATAATTTTTCAGAATCTGAATTCATACGGGTGCCTTTTCCACCTGCCATAACTAGACCTATCATATTGAAACAAAAACCATCAATGATGCGAGTCTTGTAAGTTCGTTGGTAGCACCAAGAACATCTCCTGTAATTCCACCAAAACTACGTGTGGAGATGGCTAGAATGAACATTGTCAAAATGAAAGTTACTCCTAACATGACTAATCCAGTGGTTTCACCAATTATTGCAATAGGAATTAGCATAATTACAAATGCTGCTGCAAGTTTTCTCTTATCTTTCATAATTTCAACAAAAGGTGAGTTTGAGCCTAATGATGCAGAGGTTCCCAAGCTTGCCATAAGTACCATAGAGAATTTAGCCAAAATTTCACTTATCAAAATTGCACGGAAAAGATCAAATCCACTTGTAAGCGAGATGGTTATAATTAATCCAACTAAATACAAAACAATTCCAACAATTCCAGCCGAACCAGTTGAAAGATCTTTCATTGCTTTGATTTTTTTTTCTTTGCTTCCTTTCACCATTAGTCCATCAGCAAAATCAGCTAAACCATCAGCATGATGAATCCCAGTAACAATTGCAATAGAAGCTACAACTAGTAAACTAACAAGCAAAGGATCTAAAAAGAAAGATAAACCAAAACCAATGGAACCAACTAATAGTCCAATTACGATTCCAACAATTGGAAAAATGTACATGTATTTTGCTACATTTTCTAAAGTTGCACTTGATGATGGAAAAATTGTTAAAAATGAAAAAACCGAACTTATTTCTTTAAGCATGAATCCACCATCCTACAAGAGATAAAATAGTAATTATTGGGATTGTTACAATTCCAAAGAAAAGAATCGAAGTCAATTTCATCATTTTAATTGCAGAATGAATATGCTCTTTAGTTAAAGTGACATCACCATTTCCTAATTGATAGTGATTAATTTTCTCAAACTTTGTTTCTAGAGCTCCTGCAAGAGCTGCCATAGGATATCCAGCATTAGGACTTTCAGTTTTAGGACCGTCACGTAACATTATCTTGTATGAATCCTTCCAGTTATTTTGCAGTATTGCAGCTGAGATAATCATTACAAAGCCAGTCAATCTAGATGGAATGTAATTTAATACAGAATCACAGTTTGCAGAAAACCAACCTATGTTTTTGAATATGTCAGTCTTGTATCCAATCATAGAATCTGCAGTATTTACTACTCTATACACAAATGCCCCAGGCAATCCAAAAAATGCATAATAGAACAGAGGGCCAGTAATTCCATCGACTGTATTTTCACTAATACTCTCAAGTACGCCTGAAATTACGTGATTTCTATCCAAATTTTTTGTATTTCTCTTGACAATTAATGATAGATTATCTCTTGCGGTGCCTAAATCATCTTGATCAAGAGATTCTAAAACTGCATTTGCATGTTTTTCCATTCCTCTAATTGCAATCGTGGTTTTTAGTAACAGTCCACCTACAATCACTGAAACAATTATTGAAACATAATCAATAGTCATCATAGATAATCCAATTTCTAAACTAGATAACAAAACGATAACTAGACTTGAAGTGGTTGTAATGATTAGAATTCCTCCAATTTTTTCAACATTTGGATTTTTGTTTTTAGATACAGGAGTAAGTTTTGCAATAAAATTGCCTATCCATGCAGTAGGATGGAATCTATTTTTTGGATCTCCAAAAAACAAGTCAATTAAAAGTGCAAATCCTACTACCATTACTGATTCAACAATCATTTTAACATCCTCTCAATAGATTTGATATCAACATTTGATTTTACAGTTTTTGCTAATTTGTCTAATTCTGAATCAATCTTTGAAATGTTTTTTCTAGTCCAAGCAAAATCTTTTGGTTTAGCATGAAGAGAATCTTCTTCGGGAATGTCTATATCCATTAAAGGAATTGTTCCCAGGACGGGTAATTTTGTAATTTTTTTGAGTTTTTGAAATCCAGGTTTTAATACATTAACATCACCACGAAATTTGTTTAAGAGAAAACCCTTGACAAGTTTTTGATATTTCTTCTCAATTAGTTCCATCGTTCCAACAATACTAGCAAATGAACCGCCTTTGTCAATATCTGAAACCAACAAAACAGAAGCATTTGCCTTTTGAGCGATTTTCATATTTGCAATGTCATACTTTTGTAAATTAATTTCAGCTGGAGAGCCTGCACCTTCCAATATTACTAAATCAAATTTTTTTTGCAAAGTTTTCAATGATTCATTTGCTAGCTTGAATCCCTTGGTATTTACAAAATTTTGATAATAGTCTTTTGCATGCATTTTCTTGAATCTTTTTCCATTTAGATAGACAATACTATAGTAATTTCCTGTAGGCTTGAGCAAGATTGGATTTAGATCAGGCACAATTTCGCATCTAGCACCCACAGCCTGAATAGCCTGAGCCCGAGAAATCTCAAAATCGTGCCCAATATAGGCAAAATTTGACATATTTTGGGATTTGAAAGGGGCTACACGATAACCTTTATCAGAAAAAATTCTGCATAATGCTGAAACAATTGTAGTTTTACCAGCCCCTGAAGAGGTTCCTTGAATCATCAAAGATTTCATGAGATTTTCTCCAGTGCATTTACAAGTTTTAGATTATCTTTATGAGATTTTATTGCTACACGAATAAAATGATTGTTTAATCCACGAAAGTTTTTACAGTCACGAATCAAGATTTTTTGTTTTAGTAATTGGTTTTGAATATTTTTTGAGTCTTGTTTTGTTTTTATCAAAATAAAATTTGTTGACGAGTTTTGACATTCATAACCTTCTAATTTTGCAATTTTGTTTTTTATGAATTTGGATTCTTTTTTAATAATTTCTTTTGATTTGTTCAGATGAGATTCATTTTTTAGTGCAATAATTCCAGCATCTTGGGCAAGAGAGTTTATACTCCAAGGAATTTTTATTTTTTGTAAAATTTCAATAATTTGTTTTGATGCTGCACCATATCCAATTCTTATTCCAGGTATTCCAAATGATTTTGTTAAAGAACGAAGGACAAACAAATTATCAAATTTTTTTACATATTTGATAACAGATTCATTTGCATCAGGGACTAATTCAATAAAACATTCATCAACAAAAACAATTGTAGATAGTTTTTTTGATGCTTTGATAATTGATAAAATTTCTTTTTTAGTGATTAATTTTCCTGTTGGATTATTTGGATTGCATAAGAATACACATCCATTTTTTGGAATTTTAGAAATAAAAGAATCAATATCTTCTGAAAGATCCATTGTTTTGAAAAAAGATGTTTTTGAATTGTTTAATTTTGATGCTGTTTCATATTCTTGAAATGTTGGAATAGGAATTAAGACTCGTGATTTTTCAGAAAGAAATGCAAAACAGAAATTATAGATAATCTCAATTGCTCCATTTCCGACCACTAAATTTGTCTTATCTAATCCTGTGTATTTTTTTAGGCTCAAAATGAGAGAGGATGAATCATTATCAGGATAATTTTCAATTTTCTTCAGACTTGTTCCAAGAAGAGACTTTACATTTTTTGGAATTCCTGCTGGCGAGATATTTGAGCTAAAATCTAGTATATTTTCTCTGAAATTTCTTGAATTTTTTCCACCATGTTGGATAGGAACATGTCTACGAATAGAAGATCGGGTTTGAATTTTCACAGTTCAAAATAGAATTGGCAGATATAGTATGTTTTGGTAATTCAGAAAACGATTATTAATTGAAAGCGATCATTTACCAATATTATGGAGAAAAAAAGAGTAGCAATCATAG
>JANQNM010000078.1 GCA_028279625.1 Candidatus Nitrosopumilus sp.
TTTTACAGACATTTTTTGATTATCTTTGTTAATTACCTCTAAAGAAGACAAATCTTGAACAAAATCTTCAAAGTCCACATAAAAATCTAGCTAGTTTTACGTAAGGATAAATACCAAATTGTTGTACCTACTTTAGAAATGGCCGATGTTACAGTGGTAAGATTTTCCTTTGAAGGCGAAAAATTTGAGATTTTGGTAAAGCCTGACCCGGCATTGGATTACAAATTGGGTAAAAAGAAGGATATCTCCTCAGTTTTGGTTTCAGATGAAATTTACACCGATTCTGGAAAAGGAACCAAACCTCCAACTGAAAAATTGTTGAAGGCTTTCAAAACAGAGGATCAAACGGAAATTGCCGAATTGATTCTCCAAAAAGGTGATCTAAATCTTACAACTGATCAAAGAAGAAAAATGATTGAAGAAAAAAGAAAACAGATTGTAATGTATATTGCCAAGACCTTTGTGGATCCTAAAACTCACTTGCCACATCCTCCTTTGAGAATTGAGCAAGCAATGAAAGATGGTAGAGTTTCAGTTGATCCTCAAAAAAATGTAGATGAGCAGGTAAAAGACATTGTTGAAAAATTGCGTTCAATTATCGCTCTGAAATCTGAGAATTTACAATTAGAGATTGTAGTCCCTGCACAATATGCTTCACAATCATACGCTATTCTCAAATCAGTTGGGTCTCTCCAAAAAGAAGAATGGCAAAATAATGGTTCACTAAAAGCAATACTTGAAATACCCGCTGCAGCAAGGCCAAACGTGATAGATAGATTGGGTTCTATAACCAAAGGCTCTGCTTCAGTTGAGGTAATGAATTAATGGAAAATAAGAGAAAATACGTTATTCCTGGAGATGTAGTGACTTCTGGACCTTTTAGACCTGAACAAAATGTAATACTAGATGGCAATAAAATAATTTCAACAACAATTGGAATTTCTGAAATTTATGATGACTCTGTTAGAGTAATTCCACTAACTGGAAAATACATTCCAAAGATTAATGATCTTGTAATTGGCAAAGTTCTTTCCCATACATCATTGTCTTGGGAATTAGACATCAATTCATGCTATGTTGGCTTTTTACCTGCACAGGATGTTTTTGGAAGAGACTTTTCAGCTCATGCTGATGAACTTACTTCAAAATTAAAAACTGGTGATCTTGTTGCAGCAAGAATTGCAAATTTTGATAGAACAAGAGATCCTCTTGTAACAATTTCTGATAGAGATTTAGGAAAAATCGACTCTGGAGACTTAGTAAAAATCTCTCCAAGTAAGGTTCCACGCCTAATTGGAAAAAGAGGTACAATGATCCAAACTATTGAGATGGCAACTAATGCTGCTATCACAATTGGACAAAATGGATGGGTAGTTGTCTCCTGTGAATCTCCCGAGGGATTATTAAAGGCTAAAAAAGCAATCCAAATGGTTGATGAGAAAGCACACGTTGCTAATTTGACTGATCAAGTGAAAGAAATGTTAGAATCAAAAGGTGAATCATAATGGGCGGAAGAGACGCAACAATGGTCCTATTGGACGAAAATGGAATTCGTTGTGACGGAAGAAAAGTCGACGAACCACGACGAATCATGATTAAAGCTGGTGGACTAAAAAATGCTGACGGTTCAGCATACATTGAATTTGGCGATAACAAAATACTCGTAGGAGTATTTGGTCCTAGAGATGTTCATCCTAAACACATGTCTGATACTGATACTGGAATTTTACGAGTTAGATATCATATGGAACCATTTTCTGTAGGTGAAAGAAAAAATCCTGCACCATCAAGAAGAGAAATTGAAATTTCTAAAGTAATCAAAGAAGCATTAGAACCTGCAGTAATGTTGGAAAAATTTCCAAGAACTGCAGTTGATGTGTTTATCGAAGTATTACAGGCAGATGGTGGTACTAGATGTGCTGCATTATCTGCAGCTTCTGTGGCATTAGCTGATGCTGGAATTCCAATGAGAGATATGGTTGCAGCATGTGCTGCAGGTAAAGTTGCTGACACTGTAATTCTTGATGTTAATAATGAAGAAGATCAAGCAGGACAAGCAGATATGCCAATAGGTTACATGCCAAGTCTTGAAAAAGTAACATTACTACAACTAGATGGTGTTTTAACTCCTGAAGAATACAAAAAATGTGTTGAAGTAGGAATCAATGGTTGTAAAATTGTTTATGATTTACAAAAGAAAGCACTTAATGACAAATACTTTGGAAATGGAGAAAAATAGAAATGGGTTCTACTTCTGTTCTTGACGAATTAAAAAAATCTCAAATTCTTGAATTATTAGAACAAGGAAAAAGAGTAGATGGACGAGCACTTGATGAAGCAAGAGAAATTTCAATTGAAACAAATGCAATTCCTAAAGCAAATGGTTCAGCAAGAGTTCGAATAGGTGATACTGAAGTTGTTTGTGGAGTAAAAATCCAACCTGATAGACCTTTCCCAGATAGTGGAGACAAAGGTCTTTTCATTTGTACCGCAGAGCTTTTACCTCTTTCTCATCCTACTGTTGAAACTGGCCCACCTGGTCCTGATGTTATTGAATTAGCTAGAGTTGTTGATAGAGGAATTAGAGAAAGTCATATGATTGATGTGTCTCAATTAGTAATTGAAAAAGACAAATCTGTAGTTGGTGTTTTTGCAGACAATGTTGTTGTTGATTATGATGGTAATCTCTTTGATGCATGTTCTTATGCAGCAACTGCCGCTTTACTTTCATCAAAAACTCCAAAATGGAATTATGTTGATGATACACCAACATTAGTTGAAGGCGAAGAGTCTCCAGTACCTATTACAACAATCCCTGTTTCTGTAACTATGGGAAAAATTGGAAACTACATCGTAGTTGATCCTAATGGTGATGAATGGGATTGTATGGATGCAAGAATTACAATTACAAGTGACTCTGACGGAAATATTTGTGCATTACAAAAAGGTGGAAATGAAGGATTTTCCTATGATGAGATTGTTCAATGTGGTGAAACCTCCGTTAGAGTAGGCGCAAAAATAAGAGAAAAATTAAAAGAAGCTCAACAGGGTGCTCAATAAAATGGCAAAAGGAAAGAAATCCCTCAAAGGATTAGGTGCAAGATACGGAATTAAAATTAGAAAACAGTATACAAAAATCCATCTTCAACTAAAAGAAAAACGTACATGTCCCCAATGTGGCTCCAATGCATTTGGTAGAGAAGCTGTCGGAATCTGGTCTTGTAAAAAATGTGGCTTTAAAATAGCTGGAACAGCTTATGACATTAAACTCTAGTGCAAAAATTATTGTCGATGCAAAAGATAACACAAAAGCAATTTTTGACTCTGTAAATACTGATAATGAATTTTACCCGGAAAATCCAGTAAAAACTAAAATAAAATTTGATGAGAAATTAATGATCTCTGTAGAGTCGTCTCATTTACCACATTTGAGAGCAAATCTCAACTCAACTTTGAGACTTATCCAAGCAAGTTACGATTCAATTGAATCGGTAAAGATATAATGAAATAAAATTTCTAATAATTTATGTCATCAGGACAAATGCCACCATGGCTTCAAGAACAATTAATGAAATTACAACAATCTCAACAAAATTTGCAGTCTATAATGACACAAAAACAGCACCTTGAAATTGAAAAAGCAGAAACTGAAAAAGCTCTTGAAGAATTAAAGAAAGCTGGAGATAATGATGCAGTCTATAAACACTCTGGCACTGTTTTGATAAAATCTACAAAAAAAGAATTGATTGATGAGTTAGAAGAAAAACAAGAGATGGCAAAAACACGAGCAACTGTTCTTGAAAAACAAGAAACTCGCGTAAAAGAAACTCTCAAAGAACAAGAAACAAAAATTACTGAAATGATGAAAAGTGGTTCTACAAGTCCTCCTCCATCAGAAGAAAATCCTAGAAAGTAATTTTCAGACCTATATCATATAAGATATTAACAAATCCTTTCCACTAGTATTTGTGAAACTAGACAATCTGCGCATTATTGTTGATGAGCGGGAAAGAAAAAGCGGCATTCCTGAATTATTGAAATCAGTCGGATTAAATCTTGAGATGAAGACTCTTCCAATTGGTGACTATATTGTTGCTCCAGAAACTGTTGTTGAAAGAAAAAGTATTCGTGACCTAATGTCATCAGTGTTTGATGGGAGACTATTTGATCAATGTACTAGACTAAAAGATCATTTTGAACATCCTGTTGTTCTAATGGAAGGTAATGTTGATGAGATTGAAGAAATTACTGATAATCCATTGATTTTCTATGGAGCAATTTCTACGGTTGTACTTGATTTCAAAATTCCTGTAATTCCAACCCCAAGTGCTATGCATACAGCTAAATTACTTGTTTCAATGTGCTCCAGAAAAGATTCCCCTAAAGGACCATATTTGAAAAAAATCAAAAAATCATCTGATTTAGAAAGACAACAACTATCAGTTCTTTGCAGCTTACCTGGAATTGGTGAAAAGTTTGCAGTAAGAATGCTTGAAAAATTTGGAACTCCGCTGAAAGTTTTTACTGCAACAACTGCCGAATTGGCAAAAGTTGAAGGTTTGGGAGATGCAAGAGCAAAAAAAATTAAAAAAATGTTAGATTCAAAAAGTAAATTTCTCAAAAAGTCTAATCAAAAAACACTTCATGATTCATAATTTTTTATTTTATTTGATTAATTTTCGTTTCAAAGGTGTACCACAATTTGGGCATTCTTTTCCACTAGAATGATTTGTTCTACATCCTGGACAATAATGAATCCATACCCCGACATCTTCTATTCCTTTAGTCATAATTGGGGATATTTTCAAACCTAGATTCTTTGCAACATTTGAAATTGCAAAATCATCACTGATTATCTCTCCATCTAATTCTATGCCTAGGGCAATTATTGAAATGTCTTGTTTTGACAGTTGTGGAAAATCTCCAGTATCTTTTGCAGCCTTTGTAGCAGCGTCTTTTGCTTTTTTATCTGGCTCTCTAATTTTTAGTCGGTTTGTTTCAAGCAATGTTCCTAATGCATCATGATTTTTTTTAATGTGTTTGATTTCATCATATACTAAAGATGTTGTATAACAATCACTAGGTGATCTAAATGGCACTCCTGCATAAAATGCACTAGCATCTAAAATTCTAAAATCCAAGTTTACTCATTTGCCTTAATCCTCGTTTTTTCAATCTAACAAAGACAGCTGGTTTTTTGTATTTCTTGATGATGATTGGCTCTTCATATCCTGCAGCTTTTACCACTTGTGCATCCATTACAATATTACAATCATGAGAACAGATAATTTCGATTTTTTCATCTGGAACAACAATTGATTCTAGTCTATAGACTGGAGCTACTGGTGTAATTATTAAAACATCTAAACTCTCGTGTAATATTGGCCCTCCTAATGAAAATGAATGACCTGTAGAACCACTTGGAGTTGCAACTATTACTCCATCCATTTTTTGTTTTACTGTATCATTTTGGAATTTAATTTCAATCTCTGCTGTTTTTGTCAAGTTTGCTCTGCTAATGTAGATTTCATTTAATGCTGGTGGGAATTCCTTTCCTCCACACGATGCAACTACTCGTGTTCTTTTATCTAGAAAAAATTTATCTTTTAAGATTTGATTGATTGCATCATCAATTTCTTCAATCGTGATTTCTGATAAAATTCCTCTGTTTCCACCTACATTGATTGTTAAAATTGGAGTTTCATTTTCTAAGTTTCTAAAAACTCGTAGTGTAGTACCATCACCACCTAGTGTGATGACTAAATCTAATTTCACTTTTTTTAATTCTTCTAATGTTTCCATTTTTTTTGCACCTTCAACCTCAATTGGTGAGATGGTGTAAACTGTTGATTTTTTTGCCAAAAGCTTTTTTGCAACATCTCTTGCAGCCTGTTCTGAATCCTTAGAACCTACTTTGCTAACTATTGCAACTTTCTGTAATTTCAAGCAGTTCTTCTGAATTTTATTTACTTAAAAATGATATTTTTGAGCCTCCCTGGAAAAACAATTAAGTATGTAAACGAATCCGTACAAAACATGAGTTACGCACATCCTGAAGTTTTGGTAGATACAGAATGGGTATCCCAAAATCCTCCAAATGAAAATAGAAAATTAGTTGAAGTAGATTATGATCCTGTAAATGGATATCAAAAAGGTCACATTAGTGGTGCTAGTTTAATCTGGTGGAAACGTGACATCAATGATCCTGTTACAAGAGATATCATTAACAAAAAACAATTTGAAGCATTAATGTCAAAAAATGGAATTACTCCTGATACTGAAGTAGTTCTATATGGAGACTTTAACAATTGGTTTGCAGCATTTGTCTTTTGGGTTTTCAAATATTATGGACATGAAAATCTCAAAATCATGAATGGTGGAAGAAAGAAATGGGAACTAGAAAATAGAGATTATACTACAGAAGAACCACAAATTGCACCAACAACATATCTTGCATTACCTCCTGATGAAGGACTACGTGCATACCTGTTTGATGTTAGTAGAGCATTAGGCAAAGAAGATACTGTAATGGTTGATGTAAGATCTCCAGCTGAATTTACTGGTGAAATTACAGCACCTCCAGAATATCCAATGGAGCATGCACAAAGAGGTGGACATATTCCAGATGCTAACAATATTCCATGGGCTACTGCAGTTAATGATGCTGATGGAACGTTCAAAGCAGTAGAAGAGTTGAGACAAAATTATGAACCAAAAGGTGTTACAGCTGACAAAGACGTAATTTGTTACTGTAGAATTGGAGAAAGATCATCCCACAGTTGGTTTGTTTTGAAATATCTTCTTGGTTATCCAAAAGTTCGAAACTATGATGGTTCTTGGACTGAATGGGGTAACATGATAGGAAACCCTGTGGAAAAATAAATTGCTTCTAGACCTTCCGATTCTTGAGAAAGGCTCTTTTTATTTCATCAAAGATGGAGAGGCTGATCTTATTATGGAAGATAAAACCAAGCGTGGACTAACCGTAAAAGAGACTTCTGTAGATGAGAAACTCCAAGTTAAGGCAGACAAAGGAATGATCCATGATATGGATGGAATTGGACATTGGGTACCAATTAGATGGTACTTTCCAAAAGATTCCTACGATCTATCTCAAGTTTTGATTCATGCAGAATCTATGGAAAAAAAATACACTGAACTAAGAGAACTCACCTGTCCTGATGATGGCGACTGATAACCTTTTTAAATAAATTATAGTCATCAAAAACCAGATGTCCTTACTTCTAAAAGATCGAGTTTGGTCAATGGAAGCACCAACTGCTAAACGCGGTGTTTATCCTTTACACGGATTCAAACTTGGACTTTATAGATTGCCAATTAAACTTGAAGAACCAACAGAACTCAAATCCGTTCATGATGGTCTCAAAAAAGCATTTGAAATGGACATGTATGCTGATAGAATCTTTGCAACATATCGTTGGAAAGAACAAAACATGGATAATCCTGATGCAAAAGGATACGAAGAAGTTGAACTATCAGTTACTGTAGAAATAGTTACAGGTGAAGTTGTCGATATAATTTATCAAATATTTCCAATTGAAAAATTTGGTGATCCTAACTGGGTTAAAGATTATAGAAAGAAAGCAGACCATTTTGCAAAAATGGTAATTGATACAATTTTGCGAAACACAATCTTAGCTGATAAGATGGTATCTTACTTGGCAAAAACAGAAAAAATTTCTGAAGTTGCAGCAATTCAAAAACTTGAAGAGCTCACCCCTCTTGCAAAGATTGTACTTGGTGCTAAACCAAAACCAGTTGAAGCAACAGAAGAGATTGAAGAAGAAGATGATAGTACCATGGAAATTCCAGATGGTGCAAAACCTGGTCCAATTGATGTTGATTACAAATCAAAAATGAAACCATCAGCACCATTTGAGGCTGCAGAACATACCATCAAAACCTGGGGACGAAAAGGAACCAGTAATGGTATCATGGGTGTTTGGGGAGAATTTGTCTCTGTTGATTATGATATTTGTGTTGCAGATGGTGGATGCATAGAAGCATGTCCTGTAGGTGTTTACGAGTGGATGGATTCTCCAGGAAATCCTGCATCTGAAAAGAAACCATTAATGTCAAAAGAGACTGACTGTATCTTCTGTCTTGCCTGTGAAGGTGTTTGCCCACCTCAAGCAATCAAGATCTTTGAACAAAAATAGAAAATTTTCTTGCAAGTATAAATAGCGATTAGTGATTCTCAGAAATTAGGGATATGGCAATCAACCCTTTCACTCAGTTGGTATTTGATC
>JANQNM010000016.1 GCA_028279625.1 Candidatus Nitrosopumilus sp.
TGCGCGTAGCCGTTTTCGAGACGGCCGCCTTACCACTTGGCTATCCCGGCATTTAGCCTTGATTTTTCTCCATAATAAAGCAAATTAGAACAAAATCAGGGGGTTTTGTCAATCTCAAAGAGTTCATCGTTGAATTTCTTTTTGATTTGATCTTTAGTTCTTTCCCATTCATCATCAGATATTCTATCGGTAAAAATAGAATGAAAGATCACAACATAATTCAGTGTTGAATTGATTTCTTTTTGTTCTAACTCTGATAAAGGAAAATAAGATGTAATTTTAGAAATTGTTTTATCTGGATTGTATTTTATTTCAAAAATTTTATCTTTCAAGTTTTTTGGAATAATAGATTTTTCCATAATTATGAAAACAATTTCTGATTTTTAAGCTTCTTTCTATTTCTGTATATAATTATGTGATATATGATGATATTCTTGAGTTTCTCTTCAACTGACAAATCTTCATCAACACATACAGAGAGAAAATCTAGATAATCCTTATCCTTTACATCAATCCCTATCTTTCTCAATTCAAAATTTGGACCCGGATAAAACTCTCATCTCTAGATATCAATTTAGCATGAATAGTACAAAACCTCATGATTTGCCTGCAATAGGACTTTCGATCCCCTTCCTCGAAATGGTAGAACATAACCTGAGTGAAAGCTTCGCTATCACATCCCAACATATTGTAAATCATGAGACAGTAACTACAAAAAATAGAATCTAAAAGGTTGGGTTATTATGAAAATCATCGATCAAAATTAAATGATAAACACAAAATAGCACAAAATTGCAACAAATCTCATGGGATTAAATCTAAAGGAGTTAGTAGTAAGAGAAAAGACAACTCTAGAAGCATTTTCGACCAAAGTCATAGCAATTGATGCCTATAATGCAATCTACCAATTCCTTGCAAGTATTAGAGGACCAGACGGACTGCAATTATCAGATGCAGAAGGCAGAATCACAAGTCACCTAAGCGGATTACTCTACAGAAATGTCAATTTTCTATCACTAGGAATAAAACCAGTGTATGTATTTGATGGAAAACCACCATCACTAAAAACAGCAGAAATTGAACGTAGAAAGCAGATCAAAAAGGATGCCACAGTCAAATATGAAAAAGCGATTGCGGAAGGAAATTTAGAAGACGCAAGAAAATATGCACAGCAAACAACTAGTATGAAAGATGGGATGGTTCAAGAATCAAAACAACTACTAACATATTTTGGAATTCCATATATTGAAGCACCATCAGAAGGTGAAGCTACTGCAGCACATCTAACAAATACAGGACAAGCTTATGCATCAGCAAGTCAAGATTTTGATTCCATTTTATGTGGAGCAAAAAGATTAGTAAGAAATTTTACAAATAGTGGACGAAGAAAAATACCAAACAAAAATACATACATTGACATTGTGCCAGAAATAATTGAAACAGAAAAAACACTTAACGAATTAAAGATAACACGCGAAGAATTAATTGATGTGGGGATTTTGATTGGAACTGATTTTAATCCAAATGGTTTTGAAAGAATAGGTCCTAAGACTGCATTGAAAATGATTAGACAACATTCAAGACTAGAAGACATTCCACAGATTCAAGAACAATTACAAGAAATAGATTATCAACAAATTAGGAAAATCTTTTTGGAGCCAGAAGTTGCAGAAGTAGATGAAATTGTTTTTGGAGAAATAGACTATGAAGGAATGACAAATTATTTGGTAAAAGATAGAAGTTTCTCAGAAGACAGAGTTCAATCAACATTAAATAGATTAAAAAAAGCATTAGAAAAAAAGAGTCAGAACCTAGATCAGTGGTTTTGAGAAAATTTTAATTTAATAACTAGTAAATCTAATTTTAGAAAATGTCTCAAACTGAAGCTCGAAAAACGCTCAAGGATGCCCCAATCATGTGGAGAAGAATAAATTCAATTGGGATTATTCTTGACTGTAATTCGACATATGCTTCAAACTTGGGGTATGAAAAATCTGAAATTTTAGGAAAGCCGATTTTTGAGCATGTGCCAAAAGAGTCATGGGAAAAAATGAACCAGTCATTAAAGATATGGTTTGAGACAGGAAGAGTCACTTACAGGAGAATTACTTTCAAGCGACAAGACGATACAACATTTCCAGGATTATTGCAAGCCACTAGTCTTTATGACGAAAACAAAAATTTGATTGGAAGTAATACAGTAATTTTTGATTTAACAAAGATGAGTAATGAGCAGGTTAAGGAATATCAAGAATTCATAAAAGATGCAAACAAAAAACTAGATGAAATAAAAGAAAAAGACTACGATGATTTAGATAAAAATTCAAAATCAGAATATGATGGTCTAAAAAAGATGTTTGAAATGCTATCAAAAATAGATTTTGAAATGTTGAAAAAACAGAGATGAGTTCTGAAATCAGAATAAACGCATCACGTATTCATAGAGCGTTTAAGATCTTCAACTGATTGTTGCACTTCAGATACGGCAGCTCCATCTTCCAAAGTACTGACATCGCCAATTTTTTCACCATTAGCAACTGCTTTGAGTAATCTTCGTATAATTTTTCCACTACGTGTTTTTGGAAGTTTAGAAACAAAGTAGATTTGTTTAGGAGTAGCAATTGCACCAATATCATTTCGTATTTTTTCAATAAGCTGTTTTTCTAAAATATCACTTTTAGAAACGCCCTGTTTTAGAACTACAAATGCAATGATAACTTCACCTTTCACTTCATCTGGAATTCCACACACTGCAGATTCTGCAACGTCATTATGTGAAACAATACAGCTTTCAAGTTCTGCAGTTCCAATTCTATGACCTGCTACTTTGAGAACATCATCGGCACGTCCAAGTAGCCAAAGGTATCCGTCATCATCTTTTAGTGCATAGTCCCCGGGATAGTAACAGTTTTCATATTTTGACCAGTAAACAGTTTTGTATTTTTCATCATCTCCCCACAGGGTCAAAAGCATTCCAGGCCACGGGTTTTTTATTACAAGATATCCTTTTGTGTTAGGTTCCACAGATGCGCCATTTTCATCAACTACTTCGATATTTACGCCTGGAATCGGTCTAGTACCAGAACCAGGTTTGAGAGGAATTGTTTCTAACCCCGGCAAAGGCGAAATTAACATTCCGCCAGTTTCAGTTTGCCACCAAGTATCAATAATTGGACACTTTTCTTTTCCAATTATTTTGTAATACCATTTCCAAACTTCAGGATTAATTGGCTCTCCAACAGTTCCAAGTAATCTCAAAGTAGAAAGATCAAATGAATTTGGAATATCATCTCCAAATTTCATAAACATTCTAAGTGCAGTAGGAGTAGTATAGAAAATTGTGACTTTGTATTTTTGTAAAATATCCCACATACGTGATGCATCAGGAAAATCAGGAGCACCCTCATACATCACTTCAGTTGCACCATGAAGTAATGGAGCATAAACGACATAGCTATGTCCCGTGACCCATCCAATATCAGCAGTACAAAAGAATACATCAGAATCCTTGATATCAAATGCCCATTTGAAAGTAGAATGTAAATGTGTAAGATAACCGCCAGTTCCATGTAGAACACCTTTAGGTTTTCCAGTTGTTCCAGATGTATACAAAATGTAAAGGGGGTGATCACTATCTAATTTTTCAGCAGTACATGATTCAGATGCATTTTTCATCAGGTCATTCCATAGTTTGTCTTTAGATGACATTTTAATTTCATTTTTTGTTCGTTCTAAAACTACAACATGTTCAACAAAATCAAAATTCTGAATTGCCTCATCAATTACTTCCTTTAATTTAACAACTTTACCTCTTCGATATCCACCATCAGCAGTGATTACAATTTTAGATTTTGAATCATCAATTCTGTCTCTAATTGAAGATGCACTAAAACCTGAAAAAACTACAGTATGTGTTGCCCCAATTCTTGCGCAGGCTAACATCGCAATTGGTAATTCAGGAACCATAGGAAGATAGATTGTAACACGATCACCTTTTTGGACACCAAGTGACTTTAAGACATTAGCAAATTTTTGAACTTGCGAGAACAT
Organism: Candidatus Nitrosopumilus sp.; assembly: GCA_028279625.1. Classification (GTDB taxonomy): domain Archaea; phylum Thermoproteota; class Nitrososphaeria; order Nitrososphaerales; family Nitrosopumilaceae; genus Nitrosopumilus. Next base: position 4,051 of record JANQNM010000016.1, read on the forward strand.
ATCTCCATAAGTCAAAGTTCTAGATTCGCCATCCTCGCCCTCCCACAAAATTGCTGTCTTTTCAGAGCGAGTATTCTGATGGACATCTAGGGCATTAAATGAGGCATTTATCGTGCCTCCAACAAACCATTTTGCAAATGGAGGCTGCCAATCCAGTGTTTTTGTCCAAGGAGAAAACCAAGAGAGGGCCTTTGCCTGATTATCCCAAAAAGAGACATAATCAGATTCGGCAGTTTTTCTAGTTTCAGAATCATTGTTTCCAAGGCCGATATTGTAGGTCTCAGACATCAAAAAGTGTATGAACTTAGATCTTTCTAAATGTTAAAGAAAAAATAAATTAAAAAAATTATTGTGCTTCCATTCTAGCAAGCCAATCGTTGTCGTTATCGTCTTTTGGTGTTTCTGGTGTCACCTGTTGAGGTGGTTCTGGAAATGCAAATGTTACTTCAGATTCAGAGGGAGGTTCTGGTATTGGAGCCTCAATAGTTGGAGGTTCTGGTATTGGAGCCTCAACTTCAATTGGTTCTGAAGGAGTTACTATTGGTTCTGTTGGTGCTTCTGGAAGTATTGTCTGAACTACTTGTTGTGGTTCAGAAGTCTCCAGATATGAAACGGCTGATTCTTGAATATTTGGTTGTGGAGGTGATGTGATTTGTTGAACTTCTAATTCAAGGTCTGCAATTCTGCTCTTTACATTTGCGATTTCTGCAGTTTCGTGAGTAACATGCTCAATTACTTCATTGGTGCATGCTTTCACTGTCTCAAATGTGGATTCAGAGATTTCATTGCTCTTGAATTGTACTTTTGCATCAAACATTAACATCTTTGCAGACTTCATTTGTTCATCTAACTCAGTCAATCTTGCCTCAAGTTTAGCTTTGATTTCACTTTCTGTTTCATCTAATGTTACAAGTTTTGACTTGTATTTTTCATGAATTATTTCTGCATCTGCTTTCATGTCATCATTTTCTGAAACTATGTCAATCAATGCTTTTAGACGACGTAGAGTTAGTTGTTTTTCACGAATGAGTCTTTGAGAATCGAGTCTCCATTTAGGAATGAAAATAACAACATCATCTTGAACTACTAATTGCTCGTATTGGATTTGCTGTAATCCTTGAGCTCCGCAGTCAATTCCAACGGATTGAATACTACCGTCGATGTCAGTTATTGTTCCTGCAACTTTACCCATGAATGTTCCGTACATGTCTTTGACGTTTTTACCGATAATTTCGATATCGTCGTGGGTCATGTGTGATAATTATGAGATTTGTATAACCGACAAAGTGTAAGGAATGTTTTTAGTTTTAGTAAGATTATTTTTACTAACTCAAATTCAGTCAATTTTCAGTAATTTTAAAATCTAGAGACAGAGTAACAGGCTCATGATTCAAAGAGAAGAACTTGAACAAATTTTGAATTTTATAGCAAACAGATGGGTCGAAGTCACAAAGGATCCTAACAGTAAACCACTTGAAAGTTTACCAAATGATTTTTGGATGAATTCTGTTGGAGGTAGAACTGCAAAAGGGGGATATTGGATAACAACAGTACTATACACTGAAAATGCTGCTGATGCCGAAGCTTTCAAACAAGTCTTATTCAGATGGCAAGCAAAAGGAAAGGAAACTGACAAAGGTCCCGATCTAATTCAGATTGGAAAAAAGAAATAGACTATTAATAATTGGATTACAAGACATGATTATTGTCTGAGTTTTCAACTAAAGAAAAAAAGATTCTATCAGATCACTTTTCAAATACTGACAGAAATGTATTTGCAATAATAACACCACAACAAGTAGATCGCGGTGCACTCATGTCCAGATATAGTAGAACGGACAAAAGTATGAGAAAAATTTTTCTTGATGAATTTTTAAAAAATAAAAACAGAGGAGAGGAGTTTTACAATCGAGTTCTTTTAGAATATGGCGATGATTCAGTTGCAGAATTAGGAGAAGCCCAAATTGCAGTTGAAGGATTGTCAAACATTGCAGTAAAAAAAATTGAAGATAGAAGAATTGGTTTATCATATTTAGAAAAATCATCACGATATGTTGCATGGAACAAAAAAGAAAAAGGAAAGTATAGATTTTATCGAGACTCAGAAATAATGAAATCAAAATTTGCAGACGATTATGAAGATACATGTAACTTTTCATTTGATATTTATTCAAAAAATATAGAACCTATGGTAAATTATGTTAGAGAAAAGTATCCTATAGAAAAATACAGTTTCAAAGATTCAACAGATGGAAAAGAAAAATCATTTTCCAAATTAAAAAATGAAAACGACATTAGATCTGCAAACATGATTTACAAAGGTTCAACAAAAGCCAAAGCACTAGATATTCTTAGAGGATTACTTCCAGCATCCACATTAACAAATGTTGGAATTACTGGAAATGGAAGAGCATTTGAATACCTACTTACAGTTTTAGGCTCATCTAGGCTCAAAGAAGAGCAAGATTTAGCCTCAAAAATCAAAAAAGAACTAGACACCACTATCAAATCATTTGTTAGAAGAGCCGATGACAAATATGGTAAAGCATTTCAAAAATATCTAAACGATGTTAAAAATAAATCAAAATTAATTACATTAAAAGAAATTCAATCAAAACCAAACAAAGGCGTTACAACAAAACTTGTTGACTATGAGTCAGAAAAAAATGCAATTGATAAAATCATTACAAGTATAATGTATGAACAATCACCCAGTACAGCGTACCAGCAAATCCTACAACAAGTAAAAAAGATTCCAAAACAAAAGAAAATAAAAATCATCAATGAGTTTACAAAACTTCGAACAAATAGACGACATAGACCTTCAAGAGCATTTGAAAGTGTGTATTACACTTTTGATTTATGTAATAATTTTGGAATGTTCAGAGATTTTCACAGACATAGAGCACTTACTTTAGAACGACAATTACTTACAACTGATCACGGATATTCAATTCCAAATGAAATCAAAATTCTTGGAATTGAAAAAGATTTCAAAGATTCTATGAATAAAACAAGAGACACTTTTGAAAAGATTAGAAAAAAGTATCCAGAACAAGCACAGTATGTTGTTAATTTTGCATACAATTATCAATATTTTATGAAGTTTAATCTTAGAGAAGCATGTCATTTGATTGAATTAAGAACTGTACCTCAAGGCCATGTAGATTATAGACATGTTGCTCAGCAAATGTACAAGCAAATTGATAAAGTACATCCAAACTTGAGTAAAATTATGAAATTTGTAGATTTGAAAGAATATGATTTAGAAAGATTTGAGTCAGAAAAAAGAACAGAAGAAAAAAGAAAAAAACTAAAGAAATAGAAAAATATTCTAATAATAAAGAAGACAAAATATAGTATGACAGAAAGAATTCAAAAAACTCCTGAAGAATGGAAAGAGCAGTTAACACCAGATCAGTATGAAATTTGTATCAATCATGGAACAGAACCTCCATTTTCTGGAAAATACAACAACTCCAAATTAGAAGGGACATTCCAATGTGTTTGTTGTGGAGAAGAACTCTTTTCATCAGAAACAAAGTTTGATTCAGGTTCTGGATGGCCTAGTTTTTGGAAACCCATTTCAGATAAAAAAATTGAATATATTTCAGACAGTTCTTATGGAATGGTCAGAACAGAAGTAAATTGTAACAAATGCGGTGCGCATTTAGGACATGTTTTTGATGATGGTCCAAAACCCACTAATTTGAGATATTGTATTAACTCAGTTTCATTGCAACATGAAAAAGATGAGCAAGAATCTTAGAATTGTCAAGTTCTAATCTCATTCAAAAATTATTAATAAAACACATTTAATGATAAGAAAATCAAAAGGATTGAAAGAGTTTGAGAATCATACTATGCGGATTTGGTGTTGTAGGTCAAAGTTTAGTAAAATTATTTGAATCTAGAGCAGAGGATCTTTATGCAAAATACGGTCTGAAACCAAGAGTTGTAGGAGTTTTTGATAGCAAAGGAAGTGCTGTTGATCCATCAGGATTAGATTTTAACAAACTTGTAGAAGTAAAGAAAAAATTTGGAACTGTAAAAAATTATGCAGACACAAAAAATTCAATGTCTGGAAGTGAGATGCTAAAAAATGTTGAAGCTGATGTGCTAATTGAAACTACAGCTAGCAACTACAAAGATGCAGAGCCTGGCATGACCCACATCATCACAGCAATGAAAAAGAGAATGCATGTAATTTCTGTAAACAAAGGTCCACTTGCATTAGCATTTCCATCTTTGATGGAGTTAGCAACATACAATCAAGTTATGTTCAAATTTAGTGGAACAGTAGGTGGTGGAACACCAATCTTAGATTATGCTAAAAATAGCCTCAGTGGAGAGAGAATCACATCATTTGCAGGAATTCTAAACGGTACAACAAACTACATTCTATCAAACATGGCAACAGGTTTGTCATTTGATGAGGCACTCAAAGATGCAAAAGATAAGGGATACGTAGAAGCTGATGAATCCCTTGATTTGGACGGTTTAGATGCTGCTGCAAAATTAGTAATTCTAGCAAATTGGGTAATGGGTATGAAAGTAACAATGCCAGACATTAATTGTACAGGAATAAGAAAAGTTACAACTGACGATATCAAAAAAGCTGCCAAGAATAATTGTGCTGTAAAATTAATTGCCTCATGCAACAAAGATCTTGTTGTAGGTCCAAAAGAAGTATCTAATGACGATCCATTATGTGTCAATGGAACCCTTAATGCAATTGCATTTACTTCAGAGCATTCAGGTACTCAGACCATCATAGGAAGAGGTGCAGGAGGCATGGAAACAGCTAGTTCCATTCTCAGAGATTTGTTAGATATCAGACAAGAGATTGCAAGAAATTGAAATCCAACCTAATTTCAAAGAGTGAGACATCAGCACTCATTAAAACAGTTTCAGAAAGATGGGGAATTGAATTTCCTAAAATCAAAAATCTCAAAGTTCATCAAATTTTAGATGACGCACAAATCATCACTGGAAAAGGAATCAAAATTCTAAAAATTAATGAAGAATATTTACCATTTTTGTCAGAAACTGAAATGCTAGAAAAATTTCCAAATGTCATGGTAGACATGGGGGCTGTAAAATTCATGTGCAAAGGTGCAAATGTAATGAGACCAGGAATAAAAAAATTTACAGAATTTGATAAAGACAAACTTGTGTGCATAATAGAAGAATCACAGCATAAATTTTTAGCAGTAGGAAAAGCAATGGTATCTAGTTCCGAGTTAGAATCCATGGAAAAAGGAGAAGTGGTAAAAAATATGCATTACATCTCTGATAAATTTTGGGAAACCGGAAAAACAATTTACGATTGAGAATTTACTTTTTTAACAAAATTTTGTAGATTTTTTATGTGTGTACCCTCCCAATAGATTTGATTACAATCATTACATTTCCAAAATTTTTCATTAAAATCTAAAACTCCTTGAGGAATGTCATTTTTGATTTTAGATTTATCAATTTGAGAGGTTGTTGAATTGCATTTTGGACAACGAGCATTTTCTCCAGAAATTTCATCTAATTTTAAATCAATTTTATTTATGATTTCTAAAAACTGTTCGATTTCTTTATCTTCACTTATGTAAACAGAAATAATTCCATTCTTTGCTCCTTGATCAACTAATTGTTTGTCTTTAGAAATGATAATTCTTTGTTCATTTTTTGATTTTCTTATCAATTCAGAGTCATCAATATCTGAATAATATTCGGTATCATATCCAAATAATCTTAATTTTTTTGCAATATTGCCAAGCATGGCATCTACAAAAAACTTCATGTAAGTTGTAAAAGAGATAGAATTAGTTTATTTTTTCGGTAAATTCTTCAATTCCATCATTGGTAACGACTAGAATGTCTATGCCATCGCCACTTGCAGAATCTCTTAGAGATGCAGAACGAACTGCACGTTTGGCTAAATCAATTGCCTCATCTTTTGTCATATTGGCTTTGAATTGAGGATCTAAAACACCTAATGCCATTTCAGCACCAGTTCCAACTGCTGCATATTCATCAGGTAATACTGAACCTAATGGATCAAGGGTGTAAAGAATTGGTTTGTCGACTACACCACCTACAATTACTTGGGTTAGTAATGGGAAGTATCGTCTTTCATACATCATATTTGACATCATTTTAGCGACAGTGTTTGGAGGGACTTCTCTTTTTAGCTCCATTTTTCTAATTTTTGCCAATGCAGAAATTTGTAAAGAGAGAATTTGCATGTCAGCCACAAGACCAGCACATGTTGCGCCTACTTTAGGAGTGATTGGGAATGTTTTCTTGGTAGATTTACTTACAAGAAAGTTTCCAAATGCGATCCTTTTCTCACTAGCAAAAACTACGCCTCCATCAAAAGTAATTCCAACAGCAGTTGCTCCTGGCATATACATTGACATATCTCAAATAATTTGGCCGCATAATAAAGGGCTTTCTACATTATACGAGTAATATATGAGCAAAATAATTATACTAAAAAAATCAGGTGGATACGATGACAACTGCAGAAATCAAAGAGAAAATCCTTAATGATGTAGTCTTTATGGGTTTAAGATCTGCAATTGGCGTTATCTTCATTCTCCACGGAATGATGAAATTCAACCCAGGATTTGCAAACGCTTTGCCAAACATGGGATTACCACCAGAGATGCAAATTCCAATTGCATTAGCAGAAGTTGTACCAGGTGTTTTGTTAATTATTGGAGTTCTAAGTAGATTTTCCGGTGCTTTACTTTCAATAGTTATGCTAGGTGCAATATTCCACGTTAAAGGTGCAGCAAGCATTACTGGTGATAGAGGTGTTGAATTTGATTTGATTTTGTTGGCAGCTTCATTAGTAATAATGATTGCAGGACCAGGAAGAATCTCACTAGCACAAGCAATCAAGAAAATTCCAAGATGCTTACACTAAGATTTTGAAAAATTTTCCATTATAAGATAAATGCACTTTGTTGTTTTCTTTAGCAAATCAATTCTAGCAAATTCATTTGGTGAATGAATTCTAGAAAACATGTAGGTACTTCCAATTGAAATACACGGAGCTTTTAGAAAATCAACAAAAGAATACATTGGACCAGTACCAGCATTTGAAACATTCAAAATAGATTTTCCAAAAGAATCATCTGCAGCTTTTTTGACTTGAGAAACAAAAGGTTCTGTAGAATCAGTTCTTGCAGCAGCTTCTCCATGAAAAACTTTGATACTTACATCATCAAATCCTTTAGATTTTAGGTGCTTTTTTAATTTCATTACTTGTTTTTTTGGAACCATTTTTGGAATTAATCTAAAATCAATTTTGACAAGTGCTTGTCCAGGAAGAACAGTTTTAGCTCCTTCACCAGTATAACCAGAAACAAATCCAGCAATATTACATGTGGCACCACCTACTAGGGCTTTTTTAGCATCCATACCTCTCTTGTTTCCTACAAAAGAAGATATGCCAAATTCTTTTTTGAATGATTTTTCATCAAATGGTTCATTTCTAATTAGTTTCAAATCCGTTTTTGAGAAAGGAGTCACATCGTTGTACCAATCTTTGATTAAGATTTTTCCTGAAGAGTCTCTTAGTGTTTTTACAGCTTCAATCAATCTCCAAGCAGGATTTTTGACTAAAACTGCCAAACTAGAATGAGCGTCACGAATAGATTCTTTTACAGATAATTCAACAAAAAGAAGTCCTTTCATTCCAAGACCAATTATGGGTCTATTTTTTGCATCAACATACCCAAATTCCCAAATCACACCATCACAAGAAAATTTCTTTTTGTATTTTTTCAAATATTCTTCAATGTGAGCACTTCCGGTTTCTTCCTCACCCTCAATCATGAATTTAATATTACAAGGAACATCACCTGTTGTTTTTAGAGATGCTTCAACAGCTTTGATGCGAGTGATTAATTCACCTTTATCGTCAGTGGCGCCCCTGCCAAAGATTTTGTTGCCTTTTCTAATTCCGCTAAATGGAGGATCGTCCCATAAATCAAATGGTTCCGCAGGTTGAACATCATAATGATTGTAAAACATGAGAGTTTTTTTTGGATTATGTTTTGATTTGATTTCACCATAGACAACCGGAGCAACTCCTTTTTTTAATCGTAAAATCTCAGATTTTATTCCAGATTGGTTTAGAAGTTTTTTTACTAATTTTGCACATTCTTCAATCCCCTCATTTTTAGCAGAAACACTTGGTTGACGGATAAGAGTCTGGAGATCTGAAATCAAATTATCCATATGAGAGTCAATGTGTTTTAATGCATTCATTGCAGTCACACTATTTTATCAAATGGTTTCATAGCTAATGGAATTTCATCTAACAAATCCATGGATGTCATATGTAGTCCTAATTTCTTTTGAACAATTTTTCCAACCAAACCATTGATGAATGTAGCAGCAGAGGCAGATTCCAATGTGTTTCGGTTTTTTGATAAGAGACCTGCAACTAAGCCAGAAAGTACATCTCCTGTACCACCTACAGTCATAGCAGGAATCTTTTTCTCATAAAGGAATGTTGTTTTTCCATTAGAAATTACATCAGTGGCACCCTTTAGCAGAACCGTAATTCCAAACTTTTTTGCAAATTTTTCAACTGATTTTATTCTCTCTTTTTTGGAATTTGGAGGAGATTCACCAAATAATCTCTTAAACTCTCCAGCATGAGGAGTTACAACTACATTCTTGTCTTTCAAAAGAGGCAATACTTCAGGAATTAGTGCACTTGCATCCAAAGACAAACGCACATCACGGTCTAACAGAGATTTTACTAAATGAAGTAATGCATTTTTTTCTTGTATAGCCAAACCCATTCCAATTGTGGCTGAATCCAGATTGTGAGGTAATGCACCAATTAGCTTGTTTACAGCACCACGTGTTAGTTTTTGATCAACTAAAGGAATGACAATTAGATTAGGAGAAACAGAACGTGTTGCAGACACATTGATTTTGGGAACACAGGTATAGACCAAATCTGTTCCAGATCTTAGTGCAGCTACAGAAGACAAAATTGGTGCGCCGTGATAGATGTAGCTTCCCCCTACTATCAAAACAACTCCATTGTCACCCTTACGAGATTTTGATTTTCTTGCAGGAATGAATTTTTTAACAATAGAAGTAGTGAGAGGTTTTGCAGTCAATACATTATACTCTAAAAAATGGATGAATAAATCTTGTTTTAAAATTCATTCAAGAATTAGGCAGATTTTTTGGTTGTTCGTTTTGTAGTTTTTTTAGTAGGTTTCTTTGTTGTTTTCTTGGCATCCTTTTTTCGTTCACGGTCAAAATACGCCTTTCGAGCATAACAGAGGTAGGTAGTATGGCCAATTCCTTGAAAAGAGTGACGGGTTTTACCTTCTCTTGCCTCTATGGTACGTAAGATATGTTCAGTAGATTCAATGTCAGTAAACTCATTTTCAACTAGAGATTGAGTTAATTTTTCTAATTGATTCATTGTAGGACAAATAGCAAAGATTGCACCACTGCCTTTGAGCATTTCTCTTACTTGAGGAATTACAACCCAAGGGTCACCTAAATCAATTAAAGCAACATCCATGTCTTTAAGAGGCATCTTCTTTGCAGTCTTTAGATCCAAATTATGTTGTGTCACATATTTTGAAACTCCAGCTTTTTGAAGATTTTTTTCAGCAATTTTCATAAATTTTTCATCGACATCAAAAGTGTAAACGTGTCCACGAGGTTTCACTATACTTGCTACAAAAGAAGTAAGCGAAGCACTGCCAGTTCCAATCTCAAGAATTTTTTGTCCGCTTTCAATTCCTGCTCTTGCAACAATATAACCAAGATCTTTTGGGTATACAATCTGTGTTCCGTGCTGAATTTTCATCACATAGTCATACATTGTAGGTTTTAGAAGATAGACATACTTGTCTTTGTTAGTGGTCAATCTAGAGCCATATTCTTTCCCAATAGCATCTGAATGTTTGATAACACCAATATGAGTATGCAGTGATTCTTTTTTTGAAATTTTTACTAACCATTTTTTTGAAGAATTAAAGTAGAATAGAACAGGAGAATTTTGTTTAATTTTATCCATAAATTATTCCAAAAAATTTTAGATAAGAATCTACTGGTTTTGGAATATGCCTACTTTCGAAACATCATCCAAATTCTAGAACCAACAAAAATACCTACAGCTAAAACTATCAAAACTGGGACTATAATCTGACCCTCATCCATAGCAATAATTTGATTTGATTTGAATTAATGCTTTCTAGAAGTTTTTCACTAATGCAAATAGTATTTTAATACCAACAGAAACATCAATTTCAAATGTCAGAATTCAAACTTCAAGGTTCAGGAGGCTATGTTATAGCAGAACTTACAGATGAACAGGCAAAAAAAGCAGATTTAGGTGTTGGGAAATTATTTTTGGCTCCAATTGGAAAACTTGAATCTGAAAAAATGTTGAAGTATTATTGCAAGGATTGCGAGACAGAATTTGCAAATCCACCAAAAATTCAGATTGAACAACAAGGACATGAGGAAGTTGCAGATAATCTCGTATTAGTTGAAAGAGGACAATACACATGTGAGAAATGCAGTTCAATTATTGGAGAATACAGAGTATTCAAAAAGAATGACGAATCAGGCGAAGTAGGCCAAGCAAAACCACTAAGTTAAATAAAAAAATTATTCTAAAATTACATGACAACGATGAAATGTATTTCATGTGGAATAGAATTTTTATCATTTAATGGTTCTGATCAATGCTCTAGAGGTTCAGGTCAGGAATCAGAAGGAACTAATGGATTTGATTCATGTGGATGTGAATGCAGTCACTGATTTTCTTAATATGCATATATTGAGCATTTGTTAACCAAATCCATGGTAAAAACTTCAGAAGAAATGAAATCACTTGTTGAAGAGTTTATCAAAGTTACAGGTATCAAGTATGAGGATCAAACACAAAAGGTAAGAGAAAAAAGTCAATTAATTGAATGGCAATATCATGTCGGAACAAATGTTATAGTTAGTAAAAATGCAAACAGAACAGACAGAATACATCTTAATGTAAACATGAGGTTTACTACTCAAGATGCAAAATTACTTACGATTGGAAACCCATCATTTTCTAAAGCAGTTATGGAAACAAGTGAAATTTGTACAATTTGTAATGTTGGTCATCAGTGGATTAAAGATAAAGAAAACATAGTAGGATTGGCAATTTTCGCACATGTTGATGAAGAGATTCTCGATAGAGTAACATTTCATAATACATGGGACAATGTTGCAAGAGTTACTGGACATGTTCAAAAAATCCTACGTTCTAACTTTAGTGGATTTTCAGCACAGAATAATCAAGACGTAACATCAGAAAAGTCAATGTACGGATAAAACCATTTTTTCAGGCTAGATTTTACTATATAGAATACAGTTGTTACATAATTCACTCACAGAAGATCTAAGTGTATTTTATCAAAAGTAGGTATATGAAATTCGAAGAATTTGACTTCATTGAATATTTTGATGAAGATGATTATGATTTTGATGAGGAATAACTCTTCAAAATCCTAACATTTATGACTAAATCACAATCATTTGATATTGATTGGTTTGCACGCCAAATACTGTTTACCGAGTATTGGTCCACGGAGACTCAACTACCATTTTGGGGTCAAAAATGGTTGCAAATTAGATTCTGGCAACATCAGGTTTGCATCTTGTAAGCCTAGATTTTGTTCTTAATCTATAGTGACAACATGGACATCGTACACCTTCGTAATCTAACCATATTTCACACATTTGACACCGTTTTTGTCCTTGTCCATATCTTGTTCCTTGAAGAGGTTTTTTTGCCTCAAATTGTTTACAAATACAGTTACAATGACATTGAGTCATAGAAGAACAATACATCATGCAACACTTGATCTAAGTAAATTATGATTCATGTCAACAAGATAGCAAACTGAATGAATTTGTTCATCAGTTACATTTCCACAATTGTGACAGAAAAATTGGATTGCATCCCCACAGACATTACATTTCTTTTCTATTTCAAGTTCTGCTCCACATTTTCTACATGAATCAATTCTCATTGGGAAATGTAAGTTGTTTTTTGATTTAAACAGTATGAAAATTAGATGAGGCTAATTAGAAGAACCTAATTATTTTACGTTCTCGTTCTACGGAATTAGAACAAGTAGTTCAGACTAATTAGCTGTTGCTAATTTCAGTATTGTTTAATTATCATTTCAATCAACACAATTCATGACTAATTTTCTAAAAGCCACAGCCATAGATCATATCAATATGAAAGTAAAAAATTTGGAACAAAGTGTAAAGTTTTACAAGGAATTATTTGGATTTGAAGTTAAGGTAGAAGATAATTTTCCAAACAAATTGAAAGTGCCTTCAAAAATCATAGGAAATGATTCAGTCATTCTTTGTTTGTACGAAGTCCCAGACATGTCTCCTGAAGGCGGCATCACTCACTTTGGTTTTCATATTAGGAATTTCCAAGAAGTGACAGACAAATGCAAAGAATTAGGAATTGAAATACTTTATGGAGGAGAAGTTACATTTGACGATTCCAAATCAGTGTACATTTCAGATGTGAATGGATATGTCGTTGAGCTGAGTGAAATTTTTGGTGGCGGATTATAGAAAAATAATTCAAATCAGCATAAAATAAAAACTAATTTTTTCTTTTTTGAAATTATGTATTGTTTTACAATAAATCAGTTTGAAGAATTACCAAATTCCTTATAGCCACAGACAACCTAATTCAATATACTAAGATGGACAGCTCTAAGAAGAAAACCAAGACAATGTCTTTTAGATTAGATTCTGACCTCATAGAGGAGATTAAAAATGAGGCAGAGTTGGAGAAAATTAATTCCAATGCCCTGGTCTCAAAAATACTCTCAAATCACATTCTTTGGGAAAGATATGAGCGTAAATTGGGCTTGCTTCCCATGACAAAACCCTTTGTGGAGCATTCTATTAACAAAATGAAAAATGATGAGATCACCCACCTTGCCGAAGAGGTAGAAAAAGATACTTTTTCAGATATTTTGAATTTTATGAAAGGAGAATACACAGTTCAGGATTTTATTGATATTTTGAGATCATGGATTTACGTAGCTTGGATGCAACATGATGTGACCAAAACTAAGAAGGGGTATACATTTAGAATCAATCATGATTTAGGTGAGAAATGGTCTTTGTACGTAAAGACGCTAGTCACAGAATTGTTTCACGATATTGTTCAAAAGAGATTAGAGGTAAAATCTACAAAAAATACTGTAACATTGATGTTTCCTCAAGAGTAATGTCATTAATTTAGTTTCAAATCAATGACACATAACCATTTCTTGTGTTCTAAAAGTCGCTTGTTAGAATCAAATGAACATCCACATTCACATTCAAAAATACCTGTTTGAGATTTTTTCATAACAAAATTTCGTTTTTGCTGTATATTACAATGCAGTATATTTTGTAACACATTGTGTTGCTACTACTATATCAGTTATCATGAGAATATCATACCATGAAAACAAACATGGAGGTGAAAACAAGAGAAATTTGCATAGCACAATAAAATAATTTTTTGCTATGCAGTTTTCCTTTTTTCTTTAAATCATGACTCTTAACTCTCTTAAGATTATAAAAAATAAAGACAAGAATGATTTTTCCATTGTTGTAATTTTTTCGTTGGCACTAGGAGCAAAAGATTTGTTGGCTTTTATGCTAATAGGAGAATGAGTGATGGTGTTAGTACAATCTCACGAAAAAAATTGTCAAGAACTTCTCAAATTTAAAGAGATAAGATTTGTTGGAATCATAAACAGATTAGGAAATTTAGTTGCTGGAGGATTCAAAGAAAATGTTGAGCCTTTTGAGAATGAAGAAAAACGCCGAATGATGTACATGCAAATGATACTAGAAGTATCAATGAGAAAGGACTTTGATTCATCACTTGGAGAAATAGGATACATCGCATCCAAAAGAAAGAATACGCTGATGGTTTCAATTCCAATTAAGGACCAATTAATTCTAGTTTCGGCAATTCCATCTGCGTCGCCTGAAGAAATTGTAATTCAGGCACAGAGAATCTTTTCAAAATTTGGAGAAGTTGAAAGTGTATAGAAATATCCTAGTTCCTCATGCAGGAACAAAAGCTGGAAACAAAGCACTAGAGCACGCACAAAAGCTAGCAAAGCTTCATGATTCAAAAATAACAATTTTACATGTTGTTGAACAAATTCCCACACCACCATTAGTCACTTTCAGTATTGAACGTAAAGAATGGACAAAACAGATGGCAATGGCCAGAAGAGAAATGAAGTTTGAGATGCACAAGAAGATGGAGCATCTTGCAAAAAAACTCAGAGCAGAAGAGATTCCAGCCAGTGTAAAGATTCTTCATGGCTATCCAGAAGAAGAGATTTCCAGAATTACAAATTCTGAAAAACATGATCTAATAATTATGGCAAAACGCAAAAAACTTCCTGGATTCAAAGCCGTTTTAAAACTTGGAAGTGTTTCAAGAAAAGTTCTCGAACAAATTTCTTGTCCAATCCTTCTAATTGATGGAGAAAAAAGTTAATGATATCATCGAAATTAAAAACCGTAATCAAAGATACTGGAAAAATTGAGGAGCAGTATGGTGGATTTGACATACTAGTTTTAGATAAAGAAAAATTTCCTTGGTCATCTGTTTTTGAATTGCTAATGGATTCTGGCTTTCAAATTTGGATTAATAAGAAAAATTCCCACATTGAGATAAATTCAAAACCTGAGGTAGGATGATTTGATAAAAAATCATTATCTATATCCATTCATCCTAGCATCCATAGCTATTACAGTTATCTTTGCAGGTCTCACTCCTGAACAGGTTGCATCTGTAACTGTTTTTTCGTCATTAATTGTGGGAACTCTACTTTTTTGGAGATTTAGACTAGCATTTGCTTTAGTTGGTATTGCAATCATGCTTGGATTGGGATTACTGAACACATCGACAATGATTGAATTTGCAGGATTTGACATGATTCTATTTTTGGTTGGAATGATGATTGTTGTGGGATTCCTAGAGGAGAAAAAATTCTTTGAGCACCTTCTGGCAAAAATTATGCGGGGAGTTGGAAAAAATCCTGTAAAACTAGTTGTTGTTTTGATGCTAATGTCTGCACTGTTTGCAGCACTTGTAGATGAGGTCACATCAATTTTGTTTATGACTGCTACAGTTCTACACCTTACAGGAAAACTCAGAATTAGTGCAATTCCACTGGTGATGATGACTGTATTTGCCACAAATATTGGCAGCAGTGCCACAGTCGTAGGAAATCCTGTCGGGGTATTGATTGCTATGAGAGCTGATCTTACATTCTTGGAATTCTTGAGATGGGCAACGCCTATCTCGATAGCAGGACTTGCTGTTGCAATACCAATTACTCTTCTATACTTTAGAAAGTACATTTCACAAATGGGTGATGCTCTAAGAGGTCAATCTACTCAAATAGTTGAGGAGGCAATTGCAGTTGAAGAGTCCGAAGGAGTCCAATCCCTAAAAAAGACAAATTTCAAAATTCCTTGGATAATATTTCTTGGAACAATTGCCGCACTTGTATCTCATGGTCCAATGGAAGAAGCTTTAGGTCTAGAGAAAAACGTACTTCTTCCAGGAGTTGCATTTGCAGCAGCTGGGATTGTACTATTTCTAAATCACAACAAAGCAAGAGAAATGGTAGAAAGAAGAGTTGATTGGTGGACTCTGGCATTTTTCATCTTCCTGTTTGCTTCAGTTGGTACAATGAAAATGCTAGGTGTCACAACCGTTCTTGCAGAAGGAATGTATGATCTTAGTGGAAATGATGAGGAGAATCTATTCTTCCTCTTTGTACCCATCACAAGTATACTTAGTGCATTGATGGATAATGTCTTGGCAGTAGCCACATTCATTCCTGTAGTTCATGAGTTTGGTGACTTGGGAGTGGACAACTATCCATTTTGGTGGGCCATGCTGTTTAGTGGAACATTCTTTGGAAATCTCACTCTAATTGGAAGTACTGCAAACATTGTTGCAATAGGAATGCTAGAGAGACGAAAGAGAGGTCATATTACTCTAAGAGAATGGATAAAGCCTGGAGCTGCAATATCTATCCCAACAATGGCACTTGCAACAATTTTGGTCTATTTACAAATGCCCCTGATGCCATAATATGCACTATTCAAAATAGACTTGAACCATTTCTCATTCTTTTAGTTTACTTTCTTTGAAAACATCAGAACCATACCAACAATATCTGAAATAATCTAGACACCACTCATGAAACATAGGATCATCGCTGTAAAGCATTTCAGTAATGTCTGATTCACCTTCAGTGTTAGGGAACATTATACATGCCTCTTTCTCGTTCAAAACAAGAACAGTCTGAACTTCTGACTCCATCTTACGCTCAACAAGCCCTTTCTCAATGAGTTTATCAAATCCCAATTTCTTAAGAAGTGATTTTCTTCCCTTTGGAACTACTGCATTTTCTGCAAAAATATATTGAAATTTTATTCCTTTTTTGACTCTCTTTGTCAAGGGTTCAATAAGATCCAAAGGAACTTCTGATAAAATTTCATAGATGTATTCATCAGCATTTTTGTAAATTGATTTCCACTGTTCAAGTGTTTTTGAGACTCCCTTGACATGCTGAGCTGTTGCTAATTGACCAGCTCTCATAATGAATTTAGTTGGAATATTTCCAAAGGTATGATCCTCAAAATATTTTCTATTTCTTGAAAGAAAAACCAATGAAGGAACTTGGGTGCACATTGTCTTTCCAAAAGTAGTCAGACCAAATTTCCCATCAGTTCCTTTTTCAATCAGGCCAGTTTCTTCTAGTCTTGTGAAATTTCTGTGAACTTCTTGCTTTGTAGAGCCAATTTCTTTTGCTAAATAGGTAGGGGTTGAGCGTTTAAGCATTAACTGAAAAAGAATCTCTAATCTCTGAGAGCTTGCAAGTTCCAAAAAGTTCTTTGCTGTTTCATCATAGAGGTTACTCATGATTCTACACTTTGTTTATAGTATAAAAAATAAAATCAAGTTAGACCGCAATGGTGTACTTTGAAGGACATTGAAAGTGAACAGAATTGGTTGTAATCTGTTTGCAATTCTTGCATTCAAGTTCTAGTGGTTGCTGACAATCCTTACAATGGTCTTTTACGTCCAACTCAATTCCACATTTTCTGCATGAATCTAATCTCATTGTAAAATACCTCTAATGCAGCGAGAACATGTGGAAAAAAAGCCCACTGTTTCATACTGGTCTAGGGTAAGAAGTTCTCGCATACAGAATTAGTGGATTTATTTACAATATACCTTAGTCAGCTAATTAGCTGACTGGTGTACATTCGAATTTACCATATCCTATCTGTTTCTACATCTAACTACTATCATGAAAACACAACAAATCTCAAACTGGGATAAAATGGTTCATGCACCTTTTAGAAAGGTTGTAAAATTCGACCTCATTTGCATGGCAATTGGCGCCATGATGGGAATTGGTGCAGGAGCTTACCTTGCTACTAGTGGAATCTTAGGCTAGTAGTAGTCTTTCTTTTTTTATTTTTAGATTCTAATCTGATGAGAATTGAACCATTTATGGATAATAATTTAGTTCATCTAATTTAGATTAGATCATTGATTTGCACGCCAACAACCCAGTGAGACAGCCAGCATTCGTGTAGTGCACTCACTGGGACATTTACATTCTATCTGGAGCAACGATTCCAAGTAAATTCAATGCTTTCTCAATTGTTAATTTGAAAGAATGAACTAAACATAATCTTGAATTTTCTAATTTTTCATCACCCAATTCAAGGACTTTAACATGTTCATAAAATGAATTAAAAGCCACTGCCAAATCATGGCAATATCTTGCAATAACTTTTGGAGACAAATTATTTGCAGAATCACGAACTTGTAATCCAAAGAGACCAATTGTTTTTACTAATTCAAGTTCAGATTTCTCTTTTAATAGTGAAAAATCTACATCAATGGATGGAGTACGACCAGATTTTTCTAAGATTCTAGAAGCTCTTGCATGAGTGTATTGAATATATGGTGCAGTATCGCCTTCCAAACTTAGAGATTTTGTCAAATCAAATGCAATGATTTTGTCAAGATCCTGTTTTATCATTTCATAACGTAGTGTTCCAACTGAAACATTATGAGATATCTCATCAATTTCATTATCATTCATTTCAGGATGACGTTTCTTTGTTTCTTCTTTTGTTTTTTCTTTTAACAAATCATAAACAGAATCTGCATTGACATAGAGACCCTTTCTTCCTGACATTTGAGCTTGTTTTCCATCAGTTTCTAGTCCAAGAACTTTAGCAGTATCAGAACTCAAAGTAACTGATTCATATCCCAGATGCACATATGCATCGGATACTGATTTGAATTTGCCCATTAATGAGGTAATGATTTTTTGTAGTCTTGCTTGTCTAGAATCAATTACAGTAATTACCTTATCACCGGAAAAGTTTTGAGATTTCTCCCCTTCATCTAAAGTAGTTTCCCAAAGGACTCTAGAATTTGGTTGTTCTTTTTGGTATTTTTTGTAACCAAATGGGTCATCAAGTAAGCCTAATTTCCAGGCAGCATATGGAATATCTTTTGCAATATAGGTAGCAGTTGCGTTACTGCGGACAATTACCTTATCTTCCTCTTTTCCTTCACCACGAATAACCCAACAGCCTTGATTTTTACCCTCATTTTCAAATTCTATGAGATTCATTTCTTTGAGTTTTTCAAAGATTTTAGACCAGAGTCCTGAACGAATAATTTGAGATTCAAAATTCAGGCAGTCATAGGACACTGACAGATTCCAACATGTTTCTAGTTGATTTTCCAAAACGCGTTTTGTGATTTTATCACCAAACTTTGCAGTTTCAGAAGTTCCTTCTTCAAGTTCTTTGAGAACATTTTTTCTAATGTCTTCAAGACCCGGATCCTGTTCATATTTTTCAGTTGTTTTGACATAAACATCATCTCCACAATAATGATCAAATTTTTTGCCTGTAGGAGGCTCTTGATCAAATCCAAAATGTTGAAAGCCAACAATAATGTCAGCTACTTGAAGACCAGAATCATCAATATAATTTAGAACATTAACCTTGTAGTTTGCTTTAACTAAAATTCTTGCAATTGTATCACCAATTATGATATTTCTGATATGACCAATATGGAGAGCTTTGTTTGGATTGACACTAGTATGTTCTACTACAATTGTGGATTGTTGTCCTATGTCCACATTACCAAATTCTGACAAATTTGATTCAGATAAAATTAATTGATTTAATTTCTCCCAGTTTGCAAAAAAGTTAACATAACCAGAGGGATGAGATTCAGATTTTAAAACTAAAGTTTGAGGTAATTTTGAATATTTTTCAGAAATCATTTCAGAGATTTCTTTTGGACTTTTCTTTAGTTGCTTTGCAAGAAGGAATGAGACGTTTGAGCTTACATCACCAAAACCAGGTTTAGCAGGTTCTACCGAAAAAGGTACATCAGATATTGACATTTCATTGAGAATTTTCTGAATGTTGTTTTCAATTTCGTCTAGAATCTGTTGAAAAGTCATCTTACATCTCAGATAATTTGGGTGCTAATTTATCTAATGCCTCAAGAACACCATCGCCAGCATTTGAAGAAACAGACATTGTGGCCTCAGATTTTACCGCGTCAGAGGCATTTCCAAGAGCTATACTGGTTTTTGCTACTTTGAATAACGGAATATCAGTAGCACTATCACCAATTGCTATCACATCATCTCGTAGTATTGATAGTTTCTTCATGATTTCACTAAATCCTCTACCCTTGTCAATTCCTGGAGAATTGATATGGTATGCATATTGGCTATCAGATAATTCCACATCAAGATTATTTTCAGAAAGAATCTTTCTAGCCAAATCTAAATCAAAGGTTCGTTCCAAAACAACCTCAGTCATTCTAGGAAAAACTGGTTTTTCTTTAACATTCTCAACGTTATTTTGAATTACTTGTAATGCATTTTTGCATTCGTCGATATTTCCTAACAAAACATGCTCATTTGAATCAAAAGTTAAACATCCACCATTTTCACCAACTGCAATCTTAGTGGTACCACCAAATACAGAAAGCAAAAATCCTTCAATCGAAGATCGGCCAGTAACAAAAATTACATCATGGCCCATGTTTGTTAAACGTCTCAGTGCATCTAATGCATCAAGATGGATTCTACCTCCACCATTCTCAGTAATCGTACCATCGATATCAACTGCAAATGTTTTTTTCTTCACAAAACAACCACAATAAACCGAATAATATTTGCTACGTATTCAAAACAGCAAAGATCTTTTTTGTGAATTTCTCAGATGCAAATACTGCAATTACACCCATGATCACGGCAGGAATGATTGTATACATCATCACATCTTGGATTAATTCAAAGTATACAAAATAGATTAGACTAGGAGAAACTAATTTTCCAAGAAGGGTTTCGTTAAAGGTATACATTACATAAGGATAGTATGCAATATAGAAAACAGACCCCAAAAGACCACCCGCAAAAATTTGAGATTTTCTAGATTTACTAAAATGAATGGCAATATCAGAAATTACAAAGGGGATTAGATTAAGAGAATAGAATTGAATAGAATCTAAAAGTGCAAAATTAGGCACAATTGCTGTTGCACCATAAATGAGCAAAAACAAGCCTCCAGTAATACTCATCATTCCAAATCTGAAATAAGATAATCTTGATACAAGTAACATTGAAAATGAAATTAAAAAAGGGAATGCAAGTGTTGCTACAAAAAATGCAAAAGTAGGATCTGGATTCAATTCAAAATAATCCGTATTAGAAAATGGTAATGATAATGATGAAATT
>JANQNM010000017.1 GCA_028279625.1 Candidatus Nitrosopumilus sp.
AAACGTGCAAGTAGAGGTCGTACAAAAGGAGGAAAAGGATCCTCAGGTGTTGTTCAATGTACAAACTGTGGACAAACAGTACCTAAAGACAAAGCAAAGAAAGTAACGTCTAGACTTAACTTGGTTGAACATACTTTAGCAAAAGAACTACGAGCACAAGGAGCATACATTGCTTCACCAACAGTTTTGAAATGGTATTGTATTTCATGTGCAATTCATTTTAAGATTCTAAAAATTAGATCTGCAGATAACAGAAGAAAACGCGGAAAACTACGTTAGTCTTCTTTGATATTTTTGGCAGTTACTATCATTCTTTGAATTAGTGTTATTGCAGCAATAATTACGACAATAATTACAGCATATTCCATAAAACCAATGATTCCAATTATTGCAATTACCAAAAGTCGTTCAGCTCTTTCGCCAATTCCCACACCTTGGAGTTTAACATTAATTGCATCAGATTTTGCTCTAGCATAACTTACTAACAATGATAATGTAATTGCGAGTAAAACCAGATATGGTTCAGCATAACCGCCAACTAAAATTCCCAAGAAGATTGCAACTTCTGCAATTTTATCAAACATCGAATCAAGATAAGATCCTTTCTTGGATGTCTTTCCAGTAACACGTGCAACTTGTCCATCTACCATATCAAAGAATCCGGAAACAAGTAACAGAATTCCACCAATAATTAATCCAAATTCAATTCCCAATCCATACACAATTGCAGAAAGCATTGCAAAACCAAGACCGACCGAAGTCCAAAAATTTGGAGACAGTCCAGTTGTTGCAAATCCTTTTCCAATTTTTTCAAGGGTTGGCTTGAGTGTTTCCCTGAGATTATTTAGCACGAGATAACCCCAACACTACTATCTAATAAAGGAATTAGGAACAAAATCAAGGCAAAAAAGTATCAAAAATCATCAATTTTACAGAAAATGGATTATTTTTGGGACAGATTCATTGCAATTAATGCAGACATTATTTTTGCTGCAAGTGAAGATGTTGCACCATTATCATGATATGGGTTAAGTTCTACAATATCTACTCCAGAGACTTTGGTGTCTTTGAGTGAATATATCATATCAAATAATTCTCTTGGAGTGATTCCAACTGCTTCAGGGTTTCCAACACCAGGGGCAAATCCAGGATCCACAACATCTAGATCAAAACTAGTATAGACAGTATCAAAAGTAGTCACATAATCTTTTAGAAGTTGAGGGCCTTTTCCATCACGAATTTCTTGATCAGTTATTGTTTTGATATTATTTTCTTTGAGAAATTCCAATTCTTCTTTAACAAAAGCCCTAGCGCCAACATGCAAAATATTATCAGAACCTCTTTCTTCAACAACTCTTCTAAGATATGATGCATGACTTAGTTTTGTATCTGCAAACTCATCTCTAAGATCATAATGGGCATCAAAAACAACATATCCTGTTTCTTTGGGAAAACTAGTGTATGTGCCATATGTGATTGAATGTTCACCACCTAGAATGAAAAGTTGGCGTTGTTTTGAAACAAGTTCAGCGGTAATTTTTTTGACCATATCAATCATTTCAGATGAGACAACAGTATGATGTGTATTTCCTAAATCTTCGATATTTACAGACTCTAAATCTACTTGAAGTTCAGGATGAAAAATTTCTATATTGTTAAAAGAATCACGTATTGCATCAGGACCAAATCTGCATCCAGGTTTGTACGAATGTGTTGCATCAAAGGGAACACCAAATACGGTTGCTATAGGTTCTGTATCTTCTCCAGATGCAGTGAGTAAAGGATTTCTATTCATGTACAAATCAAGATAGCTCATTTTTTACACCATTAATTGGGGTCTCTTTGAAAGATTTTTTGGTAAATTCAAGCCTGTGAATGGCTTTCCTTTTGTTTGCTCATTGATTTCATTAAGAAAATCATCAAAAGACAATTCTCGAACATTTCCAGTTTGTCTATCTCGGATACTAAGATTTTCAGAATTTGCTTCTTTTTCACCAATTACCAGTATGTAGCGAATCCATTCTTTTTCAGCTTCACGAATTCTTTTTCCAATGCTTTCATTACGATCATCAACATCAACACGAATATTGTTAGAGGATATTTTTTCAGATAACTTTTCACAAAAGGCATAAAATTCTTCTTTTAATGGTATTACTCGAACTTGTGTTGGAGACAACCATAGTGGGAATTGGGGTTTCTTTCCTTCTTTAGAATCCTTTGCAGCTTTTTCTAATAAAGCATAGATTATTCGCTCTATTGCACCACTAGGAGAGTTGTGCAAAATAATTGGATTTTTGGCAACATTATTCTCATCAACAAATTCTATATCATATCTATTACCATTTTCAACATCAATTTGATCAGTGGATAATGCAGATGCTTTTCCAAGATTATCAATAAAGTTAAATTCCCATTTTAAAACAAAATAGAAGAATCTTTCTTTCCACATTTCAACTAGAACGGGTCTTCCGTGTTTTTTTACTAATTCTTCAATTGCAGATTTATGATCATTGTAAAAATCTTCAGTAAACCTAATTGCCATTTCATAATCAGATTCTTCAATTCCCAACTCATGTAATACACTTTGAGACAAATCAAATCGAATCTTAACTTCATCAACAGCTTGTTCAAAATCCTTACAAAATGCATGACAATCAGGCATTGTAAATGCACGTAGTCTTCTAAGACCTACAAGTTCGCCAGATTGTTCTCTTCTAAAGCTGTATCTAGTTAGTTCGTAGAGTTTGTAAGGTAAATTCTTGTATGACATTTGAAAATGATTTGCTATAAGGAATTGTCCAAAACATGCTGCAAATCTCAAAAAGAGTTTCTTGCCCTCTGAATCAATATTATACTGCCTTGCAGGGAATCGATTAAAGTAGCTGACCATGCTTGGATGTTCAGAATCATACATGATAGGGGTCTCGACTTCATAGCCTCCATATTCTTTTACTCTATCATTTACGTATTGTTCAATCAACGATTTGATCAAACGACCGTTTGGGTAGAATCTCATATTACCAGAATCAGAAGCAGGTTCATAATCTGCAATAGCCAATTTTTTCATTAATGCAACGTGTGGGGGTGGTTCATCGACTTTGCGTTGTTTTGCATATTCGTATTTTGCTAAAATTTCTAATTTTTTATGATTAGAAAAATCAAAATCATCAAGGTTTGTCAAAGTTCCGTCAGGAGTCATTATTTTCCAATATGAGCGAATTTTTGATTCACTCTTTAGTGCTTCAGATGTATCTTCTTCATCCTCAGAACCAACAGAGTCTTTTGTTATAACTTTAGAGCTTTCAGCTAAAGGATGACCCTTTACTTTTAGATTATAAGATTTAGTCCAACCAAATGGAGAATGAGAAACTTCAAGTTCTGATGCACTAGATTCCATTTCTTTAAGCAATGCCATTGCAACAGATGGTTTTGCAAGATTTGAACTTAAATGAGCATATGGATATAACAATAATTTTTTGCAACCAATTTTTTCCATGGAATTTTTTATTTGGGATATGGCATTTTTGGCAACAGATAAATCATCCCCATCTTCAATAGCGACAAAGGCAACCACAATTTCTTCAAGTGTCTTAGTTTCAGGATTTTCAATATCTTCAGCAGATTTGATCTCCTTTTTTGTTGGAGTATATTCAATGCTATCACAGTGTAATTGTAGTATTCGCATAATTTCAAACAGAAAACTCAATTGAAATAAGTGTTTGGTGTAATAGTTATTTCAAAAAGTACCAAAAATGAGAACTAGGTTGGCACTAGTACAAAATCTCAGACCCGGTTAAATGCAATCCAAGTTTTTTTACAATTAAGACATGAAATTTACAGGGGATCTGAATTGAGGGGAATATTCGAATCGCTGCTAGTATTTGGTTTAATGACAGGCTTGTTATTACCTGCAAGATTGCTTTTTGTTGAATATGTTTCAGATGATTGGTTAGGCTCATTTGGTGTAATTTCTGCAATATCCATTTTTGTCATAATATTAGTGAAGAAAAACAAATTAGGTTTCTTTGGCCCTATGTTTGAAAGACAAGTAATCAAATTTCAAAAAGGAAAAAGAGGATGGGTGGTTTTTGGAGAATCAATCTTTCTTTTAGGAATATTAGGAATAATGATTTTTTCAATCGAGCAAGGGAATTCAATGTATTCAGATTTGGAACCACAAAATACTCCATCTAGTTCCCCTGAGATGATTTTAGAATCAACAAAGAATTGGGAAGTAAATGATTGGATGTTTGGATTTTTTATGGCTCCAATTGCATTTGTAACATCATTTTCTGAAATGAGTGTTGTAATAGCATCTATTGATCAAAAACTAGATGGGTGGTTGATGCATTTTTACACTGTAGGTTTTGTTGAATATCTTGAAGTTTTAGGAATTTTGATATTTTACAAAATTTCATTTATTCGTAAATCTTCAAAACTAACATCAAAGATATATGCAAAATCTGCAGTATAGAATAAAAAAAGAGGATTACTCCTCAATGTTTAGGTCTGTTTCTAAATCAGCAAAGTCATCAACCTCAGGAACTACTGGTTCAACAAATACGATTCCATTTTGAGACAATGGAATTCTAAAACCGTTTTCCATGTTTTGGATTTTTGCAGTAGAAAAGTCTAGTACAAATTCTCCAGGTTGATCATGAACTGGTGCATAGTGACCTCTTAGAATTACTCTAAATGAATCACCGTCATCTAGTGTTCCAGTTCCATGGAGTCTGAGTTTTCCATTAACAGCTTTGCCTTTTAGTTCCAAGGGAACATCTCTATCAGCAACAGAGATTTTTGCCTCAGATTTTACTTTCCAAACGCCATTTCCTTGATGAACAGCGTTTCCAGTAAGTCCAATTTCAGATGGATATGCCTGACCTCCGATGATTGCCCATCCGTCAGTTCCACCTCTAAATTGAACTTCAGCTTGTCTGTCTGGAGACTCTGAAGATACATCTAACAATGCATCTGTCTTTACTAATGAAACATTTTCAGGAACAAAATCAAGACTTGCATCTTCTGCAAACGCATTGGTTGTTCCAATTGAACCAAAAACAAGTGCTGCTAATGCAGGTAATGCAAATAACAACGGATGTTTTTTGTTATGTTGTTTCATATGATGAAAAAATGAAATTTTCTACTTAAGGAACGGGCAGAATTCATCAGTAGAAATTCTCTGTGTCATGAAATTTAATTACAGAAAAATTACAAAATCATGAAGATGTCTTTTCTCGCAAAGAAATGATTGAGCGTAAAATCAAACCAGAGATTCCCAGATTAGATGTAAGGAATTCTGATGCTCGCAAAAGAGGGTTTTCTCCTCTAAAGCCTTCATCATAAATCATTTCAACAGATCCCTTATCGGTTTGAACAAATGATGTGATAAGACAAAATGTTCCTAAGTGGTCATCATTTTTTTCATTGTATAGACGTAATTCGACTTTAGATATTGTAAATTCATCCTGAACAAATGAACCAGAAGAAAATAGAATTTTTACATCATCAGGTGTTCGATTTACTCTTTGTGGATCATGCATATCAACAATTTTCATTTGATTTTTCTGCACTTCATTACTACATAAGTAATATTTCGTTAAAACTGAATAAGATAATATCCTCATACGCTCTTGCGCAAGTATTATTTACAGTAAAGATAATTTTTGTTTAAAGTGGACCCACACAAATTTCATGGAAAAGACATTCCTCATATCAAATTAGATCCAAAAATGACAATCGAGGATTTAGTTAATGTCTTTGCGAATTCTGGATTTAACGGACGACAGCTTGGTGAAGCTGCAAAACTATATTCAAAGATGATCAAAGAAAACGCAACCATTTGCTTGACAGTGTCAGGAGCGTTAACGCCAGTAGGGTTCGGGGGGATTATCAAGACGTTAATTGAGAGAGGTTTTGTAGATTGGATAGTAACTACAGGAGCTAATGTTTATCATGAAGATCATTTTGCCTGGGGATTACCAGTAAAACAAGGAAGTTTTGAAGTTGATGATATGAAATTATACGATAATGAAATTGTTAGAATTAGAGATGTCTACATTAAATTCTACGAAACACTTGAAGCTGAAGATCAAGTAATTCAGAAAATGTTTGAAGATTTTCCAGAAAAACCATTTACGACTGCAGAATTTTGTAATTTGATGGGAAAGATAAGTAAAGAAAATTCAAAACATCCTGAAAAAAGCTTTGTAACAACAGCTTACGAATATGATGTTCCAGTGTACATTTCTACAATAAAGGATTCTTCCTTAGCATTGAATTTGGCAGTACACCGTCTACAAGACAAAACATACAGTTTAGACTTTGTAAGAGAGATTATCGAGCAAGCTGCAATCGTTTATGATTCAAAAAAATCTGGAATAGTAGAATTGGGAGGAGGAGTTCCAAAAAATACTGCTCAGCAAACAGGTCCACTCTTAGACCAAATTTTAAGAAGAAATGATGGAGGTCAGGATTATGTGATTCAAATTACTGATGCACGTCCAGATACAGGAGGATTGTCAGGTGCCACCCTTCAAGAAGGAAAAAGCTGGGGCAAAGTTCAAGATGCACATCATGGAATGGTCACAGTCTATGCAGATGCAACTATTGCATTTCCAATTTTAGCACTTTATGTTCTAAGTAATCAAAAGACTAGAAAACCAAAAAGACTATACAGAAAATTAGACAAATTATATGAAAAATTAAGTAATGATTATTTCAAAAATCCAGCAACAAATGTGAAGAAAAGTAAGAAGAAACGCTAAAACTTGTCAAAACGAGCACGTTCAAGTTCTCTATCATCTTTAGATTCTTTCTTGTACTCTTTGTAACATCTTTTGCATAGAACTGTTTTTTTCCCTGGTGAATTTACTCGTAATCCTGCATTTTCCACCTTGGTAGTGTTCAAAGAACGAACGCCATCTTCATCACAGCCTTCAACATTGCATTTTGCTCCTTTTCCAACAACGCCCATACAATTTTCTAATCTAGATGTTATTTATAGTTGAAAAAAATTGTTGGAACATATACGGTTTATCGTTTATAAGAGGAATATTTTTTTCTGATTTTATGGGTGGAGCAAAAAAACCAACTGCCGCAAGTAAAGACAAAGGTGCTAGTAAAGACACCAAAAAAGGAAAGAAAGACAAAGGTGAAGGCGGACCAAAGAAAGCAGAAATTACAGTTAAAGTAAATGAACAGCAAGCAATGAAAATTATTCAAAATGCCAAAGTCATTACAGTTCAAGATCTAGCAAGACAAACAGGAGTTAAGATATCTGCAGCAAATGCATTTCTTAGAGATTCTGCAACAAAAGGAACTGTAAAAAGAGTTGGCGGTTATTCAGGACATCATTTGTATCAAGTAGCTTCTTCATAGATACACAACACATCTCCAGATTTTATATCCTTTAATGCATCAATATTATCTCCTAGTTTTCCAATAGGTGTCATCTTTTTTGCAGAAGCAACATCATTGGTAAAAAAACAGATACTTCCAGTTGAAGGTAAAAATGCCACGTCACCTTTTTTGAATTCAGTTCGTGCTCTTTCAATTCCTGAATCAAGTACAGTTTCAAAATACACAATGCTTTGACCTAAAAGATGAGCATGTCCTTCCAATGGTAATGATCTCATAATTGTTCCAACTGTTCTTGGAGATAAATGACGTTTAAGATCACATGGGATTTTTGATTTATCTCTAATTTCTAAAATTAGTTGTTTTCGTGAGACAGAAGATATGCTCAATTCGTAGTTTAAAATGATTAGATTATATAACGTTTTAAGAAAAATTCGTTACTTGTCTGATGTCGAAGAACCTGAATTATTAGAGACTCCTGAAGCTGAATCTGTAGAAGCAAAGCCAGAAGAGAATGCAGGGTTAAACAAAGCAATTGATACTTATCGAAAATTAATAGAGAAAAAAGATGGTGCAGAGCCACTTTCTGAAAAAGAACAAGAGAATCTAGAAAAGAAACTCAAAGAAATTGAAGAAAGAGAAGTAGTAGAAAAAGTCGAAGAGCATGAACCAGCTGAAATTCCTTGTGAAAAGAACAAGATTACAATCGGTCCGCCAACCCTAACAAGATTTGAAAAAGCAAGAATAATGGGTGCAAGGGCATTGCAGTTGTCTTTAGGTGCACCTCCATTCATCCCAATTCCAAAAACAGCAAGAATATCATTGGATATTTCAATGGAAGAGTTAGAACAAAGAGTGATCCCTATTACAATTAGAAGAGTACTACCAAACGGGGATTACCAGAACATACCAATTGATTACTTTGAAAAATGAATCAATGGTCGATAAAACTTAAAAGAACAAAAAATTGCTGATTGTTGAATAATGCTCATGGAAGAGTCAAGTGAACAACATGGTCAAGAGCAGACCGCCAAGTCTGAAAATGCCATTGTAAACATTGGAAATGATCCGGTAATGCAGTCTGCTGTAGATGTTTTATCAATTCTTGGAAACAAAAATCAAGTTATTTTAAGATCCAGAGGAAATTCAATTCCAAACGCTGTTGCAGTTGCAAATATCATAACTGAAAAGATGCTCAAAGGTAATTCCAAAGTTGAAAAAATTACTCTAGATACAGAATCTGCAGCAGGTATAGGCAAAATGACATCAACGATTGAAATTATTCTAAATAAAATCTAGTAGACGCTTCCAGGTCCTTTAAGAAGCATGTTTTCACATTCTTTGCATACTTTTTCATCAATGTCTGATTCTAAATTGTGATGTATTTCACAAATCAACAAACTTGATTTGATATAATTGCACAAACCGATGAATTTTGAAAGACTGGATGGAGTGTATGCCAAATCAGATGAGAGATTCTCACTTAGTTCATCAATCATGTTTGCTACTTGTTCTTCAGCTAAAAGTTTTGCAATTAAGGAAGGATCTCCACGAGTTCCACGGATGTAATTACTTACTGCTGCTTGAGTAACACCAAGCATTTTAGAAATTTCATCCTCTCGTATATTGTGATCTTCTGCCAATTTTTTTGCAAGAATTGCACGTAATGCAGGAATCAATGTTTTTGATTCAATTTCAGCAGGCAGTAGCATCAACATTCAAGAATTCTATAAAGAATTTAAAGTTTGCAACTTTGTTCCAAAGCAGACAAGAATTCATTAGGCATAGCTATTTTAATTTCAAAATCAAGAACTTGATGTTGGAAGAAGTTTCCAAAAACCTTTACAAGATTTTAGAAGAGTCGTGTAGTTCTTGCAAATCAGATTTGATTTCATTGTCTGGGGGATTAGATAGTTCAATAATAGCATATTTTCTTAAAGAAAGAAAACCAAAAACAGTTGCAGTTATTGCAGAAGATTTTGTTTCAACTGATCTAACTTATTGTCAAATGATTTCAAAAGAAATGCAACTTCCTTTATCAATTTACAATGTAAAGATTGCAGAGATTCTTGAAGCAGTTGAAGAAACCATAAAAATTCTAAAAAATTTCAACGACATTGAGATTCGAAACAATGTAGTCATGTATTTGGCAATAAAATGGGCCAAAGAAAATGGGGAAAAATCCATTATTACAGGAGATGGAGCAGATGAATTATTTGCAGGATACAGTTTTTTGATCAATAAACATGAAGACGAGTTAGAAGAAGAGATAAAACGTGTTTGTTCTGTAATGCATTTTCCTACACAAAAAATTGGTAAGGCTTTAGGGATAACTATCGAATCACCATTTCTAAATGACTCTGTAATTGAATTTGCAAAAAAAATTCCTGCAAATCTCAAAGTAAGAGAAGAAAGTAACAAACGACAGGGCAAATGGATTCTTCGTAAAACATTTGAAAAATATTTGCCAAAACAAATTGCATGGAGAGAAAAGTCCCCAATGCAAAATGGTTCAGGCACATCCGGGCTTACTAGTCTGTTTAATTCAATTATTGAGGAAGAAAAATATGTTGAAAAAAAACTGATAACAGAAAAAGAAGACAATGTTATCATCAAAAGCAGAGAATCTATGCATTATTACGAAATTTTCAAGAAACTATACGGAGTGCCAAATGACAACAATGGTGAAAAGTTATGCCCGTATTGTAAGTACAATGTAGGCAATTCAAAATTTTGTAGAATGTGCGGTGCGTTTCCTATCTAGACTTTATTTTTGTATTTTCTAGGTTTTCTAATGAATATTCTTCTGCACCCACTATCACAAAAGAAATACTTTTTTCCATCATACTCATGTAGCAAAGCTAATTCTTCTTCAAGTTCAATTCCACAAACAGGACAAATTGGCAACAGACTTTCCACTTTAGAATTCTATTTATAGATTAAGCAATCGATTTAGTTAGTATTAAGAGAATTTTTGAGTTTTTTTGTTACAGTTCTAGTCATAATTGAAAGGTGTTCAATTTCCAATCGGATTTCTTGAGAAGAATGCAATGGTATGATAGAGTCAATTTCGTTGGCTGCTCCAAAAAATTCTGGTTTTCCAAAACATTTTTCGCAAACAAGCCATTCAGAAAAAGGTCCACCATGTTTGGATGGTTTGTATATAATTTTGTAAATAGGAGTATGTCTATCGTGACATTGATTCATACTGTTAGTTCCTTGTTATGAAGTTTAATCTTGTATGCAACATCTGAAGACATTTTTAAGATATGTTCAATATCTGAAGGTGTCAAATCAGAATTGCCTTTCTCCAATGTTTGTTCAACAACAGTGCCAATCTCTTTGGTCAATTCGGCAATTGCCGTGTATTCAGAATTTACATTACCACTGTATTCCATGTCACTAAATCTGGATCAAGATCGTTAATTAAGAAGATCATAATTTCCCAAATGTGGAAATAGTTTTTTTAGGCGTGAATGATCTCTAAAATCTTCTTTGGTAATGAACCATAGTCTGCATCTGGCTCTGCAACTACATATAAGATATCCTCATTGACGATAATGCTAATTGCCAAAGCACGTTCACGTGATGCCATTGCAAAATTTACATGGCCTAGTTGTTTGTCAAATTCTTTTCTCATTTTGACTCGCAAAGCAAGTTCCATGAAAATCATCTCATCGTCCTTTTCATTTTCTAAGGGTTCAACATTTTCTTTCATTCCGCCAGCAACTAATCGACCTCTCTCATTTATGACACCTGCAAATCGAATTTTTGGGTCAATAGATAGAATAGAATTGCAGATTTGAGTATAATCATAGATTTTGCCAGACATGTATTTGCACTACGTAAAATGACCTTATTTATTATCTTTGTACAAAATTTTGGATTTGAAAATAAGAAAACATCAAGAAGTCAATTTCTTAACAAGGGTTAGAAATTCATCTTCTTTAATGGGAGGAATTTTCATAATTTCCAGATTTTCTGAAACATGTTCAGGAGATTTTTGACCAACGAGAGGGGCCAAAACTCCAGGCGATGAGCGAACAAATTGCAATGCACGAAGTGAAGGTTTGAGTTCGTTAAATTCAGGCATTACACCAGGCGATAACAAACGACCTTGCATAAAGGGAACACTAGTAAAAACACCAAGGCCCAACCTAGAAGCTGCATCAAATGCAGAAATGGTTTCATTTCCAAACAATTGATTTTTTCCTAGTAACGCTTGATCATAATACATGTTAAATGGTAATTGGATGAATCTAAATCCGTGGTTTTCACCACCAATCTTCTTTGCCATGTCAACTGTTTCTTCAAGTGATAGATATTGTGGATTTTCTTTTGGAACTCGAAAACATTCCCAAGTTGCCATTCCATAAAATTTGATTTTTCCTTCATCACGTTTTTGTTCATATAGTTCAAAGACTGTTTTTAGATTTTCCAGAAATTTGTCTTTTGGAACATCTTTGATTTGGCCTTCAACTGCATTATGAAGATACATCAAATCAATACAATCAACATCAAGATTCTTCAAACTTTTATCTAATTGATTAGAAAGATAAGTTGAAGTCATACAATGATATCCAGAAGTAATATCACCTTCTTTGACAATTCCTTTATCAGTTAGTTCTTGTTTTACATATTCCCAAAATCCTAATTGAACATCTGCATCATTTGTAACATATCCATTTTTTGAACTTAGAAAGATTTGATCACGAGAAATTTTTCCATCTCGAATCAATTCTGAAATTGCTTTTCCTACAGAGCGTTCTGCCTTTTGAGAGCGATAGTTTATCGCAGTATCAACTACATTAACACCTAAGGAAATAGATTGTTTTACAGCATTTTTTACCAACTCATCAGTTTGGGAATCAGGTTCACCAAGATAGGTTCCAATACCAACATTTGAAAGAGTTAACCCTTGAAAAAGTCTAAAATTATCAAGATTTACGCCTGAATTTTCAGCAAATTTCTTTGTACCATCAGAAGTCGCAAAACCCGAAATCATGAAAGTGTCTGTTTTTTACTAAATTTATGTTTAGATACTCATGATAAAACTGATGACAAAAAGTGTGCCAGTAATTCTACTAAACATCAAAGTAGAAGACATGTAAGGTACCAACTCATCTACAGAATCAAAATTTTTCTTTAGCCCAATACCAGATTTTATCATTAATGGAATACTAAGAAAGACAATCAAAGAAACAACAGGAAATAGATTTGTTGTGACACCTACAATGATTGCTCCATAAGAGATAATGGGAAATATCCAAAAAAGTTTTGCGGCCTTTTGTTTTCCTACAGCAATGACTAGAGTCTTCCTTCCTTTGGATTTATCTGCATCATGATCTGGAAATGATGCAATGAACAAAACTAGAGAAGATAATGTTCCAACTATAATTCCTGCAAGAACAGATTCAGTTGTTAATTGACCAGATTGTATAAAATAAGTTCCAAGAACAATCATTGAACCCTTTACTGCTACAAAAAACTCTCCTAAACCAGAATCGACAATCTTTGTAGAATAAAAGTAGATAGACAAGATTGCAAAGCCCAAAATTATTGCGATGATTATCCCATCAGTCAGAATGAAGTATCCACCAATAGCTGAACCAATTATCAAAAATGCAATTCCAGCTCTATACACAGAAGATGGTTTGAGTAATCCTTCTGGCAATACACCAGTGCCGCCACTCATTTTGGTTCTTTTTGTTTTAGTATCAATTCCTCGTTTAAAATCCCAAAAATCGTTTAGTAAATCCACACTTGCATGAAGTGCCATCACACCAGCAAATGTCAAAAATACATCAAGTGGATCTATTGAAGAATTTTGCCACCAATTAAGTGCCAGTCCAACTGAGACAGCAATAACTGATGCAAGAAGGAATCTTACTCGAATAACTCTAAACCAAACTGAAAGCATCAAGAGTTTCATTGATTTTTGAATATAATATTCATGAGTTTTGATTTATGCCAGTGTTTATATCAAAATCAAGGGGATTTTGTGTGTGATTATAGGGAAAATTGGAAAAGATGAGAAACGAGTAAAATTTGAATTAGAAATTTTCTGCAATCAATGCGGCAAAAAGGTTCCAGGAGGATTACAGGCCTCAGAGAAATACTATGGAACAGAGAAATTTAAAAAAGAATTAGAGGAATTTAAACAAAATTATCTTTGTGGTGTTTGTAGAGACAAAAAAAGAACTAAAAGTTAGATTTCTTCTTCCTCTTCCCATTCTTCTTCTATATCGCCTTTGGATTTCTTCAAGAACATAAAGACTACAATTCCTACCATTAGAATTCCACCAATTACAATGTAGATTATCCACTCAGGTAACTCTAGATCAATTGCATCAAACGTTTGTGGAGGAGCATCAACATTTACAGTGAAAGAATCTTTTCCTTCGGCATATCCTTCTGCAGTTGCAATAATTTCAAAGGAGATATCTGGTCCCTCAAATGCCGTTAAACTGACTACAGCACTGCCATCAGAACTTGTTCTGACTTCAGCAGGGGAAATTAATGCATCATCAGTAGTTATTATTTTTACAGATGCATTTGGAACAGATTCAGCATTTTCATCATCAACAAATAATCTAAATTCTATTGGTTGATCCTTCTTTACTTCTGATGCTAAACCACCAGTAAATACCTTAAGCTGTGTTTGAGATGATGCAGTGTTTATGACAAGGGATGTACCATTAACACCTTTGGCACTTGCATGAATACTCGAACTTCCTACAGTTCCAGTAGTTTTAATTGGAAATGTAGAATATGATGTACCTTGAGGAATTACAGCATCGTCAATAATTTGTATAACGCTATCACTTGATGAAACAATCTTTGATTTTACATCAAATTTTGGAATGACGGGATTTCCTTGAAGATCAACTAATTGAACAATACCAAAGTTCTCCTGATGATTTGCATTTACTTTGAGAAGAGGAAGGATTACTTGCATCTTAGAAGATGGTTGAGTAATGAAGATCTTGCTTCCTTCTAAATCCAAATCAGCCTTCTCGCCAATGGGTTCAACTATTAGAGTGACTGTAGTTTCCTCTACTGATACATCAAAGGTATCACTGCGTAATTGAGCAAAACTAAAGGTATCATCTTTGTTAATTTCCACCAAACCATTTGTGGGAGTAATCAGGTATTTTCCATCTTCTTTCATCACTTTGGGTCTTTCATTTCCATCCATAGCAACTAAGAAAATATCAAAAAATCCATCACGATCAAAAATTAAATTATTATCTCCAGTAGGAGAAAATATTCGAACTTCTTTTTGCTCTAATGAATTTACCACATTAGTTTTGAATGATCCTGTTCCAACTCCATTTACTGATGTGGAAATTGTAAGAGGTCCAGTTTTTTGACCGATTGAAATTTCAGTAGTACCATAAGAATAGGAACTCATTATTTCTCCACCATCAACAATTTTTGCCAATTCTTCATCACTTGAAATAACATTGATTTGCTGAACATAGCCATCACTGTATTGACTTTCTTTTGCATGAAA
This sequence comes from Candidatus Nitrosopumilus sp., assembly GCA_028279625.1. GTDB lineage: Archaea > Thermoproteota > Nitrososphaeria > Nitrososphaerales > Nitrosopumilaceae > Nitrosopumilus. The sequence continues at coordinate 14,876 of JANQNM010000017.1, forward strand.
TGGATAAAGTTCATCTTCTTCTAAACAATCAATAGAATACAAAATCATATCTTCAGGATCCAAATCAGTATTGTGTTCTACATCTGATTCATCTCCAGTGCCATCCTCATCTGATTGTTCTTTACATTCAGGATGGATCTCTATAGGAGTTCCATCAACTCGGGTTCCATCATCATCTTCGTCTTCTTCAATCAAAGATAATTGGTAAGTGAAAAATGCTGTTGAGTTACTTGGTATTTCATCTAATCCAAACATTGCAACTGTATGATCATAAGTTTTCACATCAAAACCAAAATCATAATAATTTGTCACAGTTCTCTTGATGTTATCAATTCCCTCAATAGAAGTTCCAACAGTTCTAAATGTATCAGTTGCTGTACCATATCCTTCTGCTGAAACGCCAATCAAAATATCATTTTCAAGAAGATTTTGAAGACTAAATTTTTCTTGAAGTAGATATCCAAATTGACCCTTTTGGATCATAGGTTTTTCAGATTTTACAAAATCTGCTAATTTTTCACCTAAAGGATACTGTTCGCTTGAAAAGAAATCTAAGGGAATATCATTAGGAGTTTTTGTAGGATTTCCTTCTGAATCAATCACAGTTACGAAAATATCTAATTTTCTGTCAATTTCTGCAGGAATTAGTTTTGGGTACACAGTGAGTTGTAGTCCAGTTGGCAGAGTAGATGAAATTTGAATACTTTTTGCAACATCAAGACCAGTCTCTTCATGAATAGCTCTTAGGAAAGTATTGCCTACTGCCTCATGGGCAGATACAACACCCCATCCATAATAGCTGCCTTGAGGAATAATGACAGTTTCAGAATTTGAAGAAGCTAATGACTCCTCATATTCCATTTTTATCTCAATATCATTAGGTGCACGTACCAAAACGCCATTAGAAGTTTTCAAGAAAACTGAAAAAGGCATCTCAGAATTTACATGCATTTTGTTTGTTGGAAGATGTAGTTCTAAAACTAAATCATCAGGAAGATATGTTTTATCAGTACCAACTTCAATTTTTTGGAATGTAGTCTTTCCATTTAATGTTGCAGTGATAGTAGTTTTTCCTGTCTCACTTCCAGTAATAATAGGAAATGTTACAAATTCTTCATTTGCTTTTAAAATTACTTTTTTTGGAACAGATGCAATTAAAGGATCATCAGAGTTCAAACTAACTGCAACATCATATGATGATGTAATTGGAACTCCATGTTTACTTAAAACAAAAAAATATCCTACAGTATGTTCATTTGGACCATCTTCTAAATGAGAAGGAGTTATTGCAAGTTTAACAGAATAATCAGATAAAGCATCAAGATTTTGTGCAGATGCAGATTGAAAATTTATTGCTAAAAGTAGGGATATAGAAAGTAATAAGACAAGGGGTTTTTTTGTTTTCATTTTTGTTCTCCATTTTTTCATTTTACTCCGTTTGTTTTTCATAAAAATGAAAAAAGGGTGGAGTTATCCACTTAGTTGTCCAGCTACGACAGTTCCAACAAATACAGCACCATTGGCTGTTGTAAGTTTGATCTGTGCATCTCTACCGAATGAAACATCTTGTTCTAATTCAAGTAGAATTGTAGCTTGTTGACCTGGTTGTAATACAGCAGTTGGATTTTGTGATACATCTGCAACATCAGTTGCTACGCTTCTTTCAAGAATTGTAAATTCTTGGGATTCCATCCATGTATCAGCATCCCAATCATCAAGATCTGCAGCTGTTGCATATGTGTATACGCTACCAGCAAATCTTACCTCAGTTAATGCTGCCTGAGAAACACCTTGGTTTGTTACATAGACTGCAACTCTTTCGCCAGTCAATAGACCATCATTGGCATTTCCAGAGAGTACGCTTGGAGTGCCTTGTTGGTCAATTAAACCACCATCGTGCATCTGTAGGTTAGTAACATCAGTTGCATCATATCCATTAATTTGGAGTGACTCAATTGTTGGGGCACCACTAATTTGTGCGGAACTAAAGAATCCTTGTGAGAAGACAAAGACGATACTTCCACCAACGACTGCGATTGCTACCAAAAGAAGTGTTGCAATTACTGGAGCAACTGCTCTTCTTGAAGTCAACTTGTTTTGTTTTGACTGTAGTTTTGTCATTTCTGAATTTCTTAGAATGAAAAAAGATGTTAAAGAGATCTTTGTTCAAAATGGACTACAATCAGATAGTTTGTACAAATGTGTTCAAAAATGAACAACACATACAAGAAAAACTAGCAAGTTTTGAGACTATGGATAAGTTGGACAACCGCTTGTGTCACATACTTGTAGTATAGTCTCAGAAATAGGACCCATTGAGAAATTATTAGATAACGAGCCGGTAGCAGTTCCGTCTGCAAGAATATGCATTACATACATCTTGGCAGTTGTTACATCAGGAGCAGTTGCGGTAAATTGAATCACCCTAGCACCAGAACTCAAATTACTAGATAGGGTTCCTACAATTTGAGTTGAACCATCGGGATAAGTTTGTGTGGTTGGAAGATTAAATCCTGTGTAACTAGTAACGCTACCAAAAGTCCAATCTTTTGGAACATTGATAATTAATTTTGAACCAGAATTAATTCGATATGAGCCAGTTTCCATATCAGCAAGTGCTGCATTAAAG
>JANQNM010000085.1 GCA_028279625.1 Candidatus Nitrosopumilus sp.
AACTCAAAAGGAAGCAAAAATTACTATAGAATCCTCATCAAAATTATCTAAAGATGAAATTGAAAAATTAAAAGAAGATGCAGAAAAATTCTCTGATGAAGACAAAAAGAAGAAAGAAAAAATCGATCTTAAAAACGAAGCCGAGAGTTTTATCTATACTACTGAAAAATTAGTAAATCATGATCTAAAAGATAAGATATCTCAAGAACAAGGAATTAAAATTACTGATGCCATAAAAGAAGTTAGAGAAGTTTTAGATAAAGAACCAGAAGAATTGAAACCTAAACTTGAAGCATTACAAGCTCTAGTTAATGAAGTAACTACTGAACTTTACAAAAATGCCTCACCTCCACCAGGTGCTGAAGGACAACAAGGTGCTGAAGGACAACAAGGTGCTGAAGGACAACAAGGTGCTGAAGGACAACAAGGTGCTGAAGGACAATCAACAGAATCATCTTCATCTGATGAAACAAAACCTAACTAATCTTTCAAATTCAATCATTTATACGATAATGGTAAAGGAATGATTTATGGCTGCAAAACGTGATTATTATGAAGTTTTAGGCGTTTCAAAAAATTCTTCTCCAGATGAGATTAAAAAACAATATAGAAAATTAGCATTAAAATTTCATCCTGATAGAAATAATTCTTCAGAAGCTGGAGAGCATTTCAAAGAAATTTCTGAGGCTTATGCTGTTCTTTCTGACACTGAAAAAAGGCAAATCTATGATCAACATGGACATGCCGGTGTTGATGGTCGGTATAGCAGCGAAGACATCTTCCAAGGTGCTCAGGGTGATTTTAGTGATATATTTGGACGTGGTGGTGGAGGTTTTGAATCCATTTTTGAATCAATCTTTGGACGTGGTGGTGGATTTGGTTTTAATCAACAGAGAGGCTCTGATATTCTCTATGAGACATCAGTATCCCTAGAAGATGTCTTACATGGAAAAAAAATGGAAATTGATATTCAAAAACAGGTTGTATGTGATTATTGTCATGGAAGTGGATGTAAGCCTGGTACTAACAAAAAAACTTGTGTTGAATGTAATGGACAAGGCCAAATTCGACAAACAAGAAATATGGGATTTGCCTCATTTGTGACTGCTGCACCATGTTCATCTTGTAGGGGTCAAGGTTCAATCATTGAATTTCCATGTGATCAATGTAATGGTCAAGGAAAGAAGAAAGGAACTAAAAAAGTAACATTTGAAATTCCTTCTGGTGTAGATTCTGGGGATTATACTGTTCCCAATGAAGGAAATGAAGTTCCTAATGGAGAAAATGGAGATCTTATTGTTAGAATAAGAGTACAACCACATTCACAATTCAAGAGAGATGGAAAAGATATTTTCTATGATCAAGATGTTTCAATGGTTGATGCCACCTTGGGATGTGAACTAGTTGTCCCTACTTTAGAAGGCTCTGAAAAAATCAAAGTAGATTCTGGTAGCCAACCAAATACAATAATTAAACTAAAAGGTAAAGGTGTTCCTCACATTAATTCTAGAGGTAAAGGAGATCAATATGTCAGAATTGTAGTAAATATTCCAAAAAAACTCAATAAACATCAAAAGAATCTTCTTGATGAATTTCAAAAGGCGAGTGAATAATTAAAAAAATGAAAATTGCATTAGATGTTGATGGCGTTCTTGCTGATGTCATACAATCCTGGCTAAATTATAATAATTCTGTAAGACAAGAAATATTCAAACATGAAATCACTGATTGGGATTTTTGGAAAAAATTCCAAATAAACCGCTATGATTTCTATTCTGAACTAAGTTCATGCTGGAAAAATTGGAATTCAATCCCTCCTACAGAAGGAAATCTCTCAGAAATCACAAAAAATCTTTTGAATTTTGGACAAGTAGATATTGTTACTGCAAGAGAACGTTCTACAGACTCGTTTGTAAAAAATTGGTTAAACCATCATCAAATATCATTTGATAATTACGTTTCTGTAATTGATGGACCAATGAAAGCAGAACTAGATTATGATGTTTTCATTGATGATTCTCCTTTAAATGCTCAAAAAATAATTGATAATAAGAAAAAAATTATTTTATACACACAACCATGGAATCAAAACATTTCACATAATGATATTCAAAGAATCTCAAATCTTTCAGAAGCACTTGAAAAATTAAATTAATCTTTTACAAACTTTCTGATGTTTACCTGATGACCTTCTCTGATGTGAGAAGAATGTGTAGATTTCATTAATTCACCAATTTTATCTTCGCTGTAAAATTTCACATTATATCTGCCAAGTACTTTTTTGCAGTTCATACAATATACTTCTCTAAACTCCATTTTTCCACCAAGTTATTTTAGAATAATTATCTGACAATATAATAAAGAAACTTATGCAAGATTTCAAAAATTCTCAATGCGGGAGTCGCCCAGCCTGGTCAACGGCGTAAGGTTCAGATCCTTATCTTCTAGGAGTTCGTGGGTTCAAATCCCACTTCCCGCATATTGAAATTACAACTTTCTTTGAATACTCTTTAACAAAATTTTGTTTACTGTTTCTCCGGAAGCTTTTCCTCTAAGTTCCTTCATAACAATTCCCATTAACGGTCCAACAGATCTTTCTTTTTGATTCTTAACAAGCTGCTCATTCTTATCAACAATTTCTTGAATGATTGTTTCTAATTCTGATTCATCAACAGTCTCAATTGATGCAGTTTTCATTGCTTCTTCAATTGTTGTGGATTTTCCAGCCATAATGCTCTCATAAATTATCTCAAATGACTCTTTGGCAATTTTTTTTGATTCTAAAAATTCAAAAGATTTTGATATTTCTTCATTTTTTAATAAGGATGAATTTAATCCACTTCTCTCAAGATTTGTAATTGTTGAACATAAAATTGAAGCAACAAATGTTGGATTGATTTTTGTGTTCTGAACAATATTTTCGAATAATTCAATATATTTTGAATCAAAAATTTGTTCTGCTAACTGAGAATTGATTTCATATTTTGTTTGTAAATCCTTAATTGATTCATCCCATGATTTTGGAATACTCTCTTTAGCTTTGTCTAATTCTTTTTTTGAGATTATAATTGGTGGAATATCTGTTTCAGGATACATTCTTGCTGCTCCTGGTCGCGGTCGAAGAAATTTGGTTTTTCCATCTGGAGTAGCTAATCTAGTGTCAATAGGAATTCCTTTGTTTTTGATATGTTTTATTCTTAAAATTATTTGATCAATAATCACTTGCATTTTATCTTCAGGACTAGCTAAAATTAGAAATGCATCCTTATCTGAAATTTTTAGATTATTTTTTAATTCATCAATGTCTTTTTGTTCGACACCATAATTTGGAAGTTCATCTGAATGAAAAACTCCTCCTATTCCAAAAAATCTTACCAATTCTGCAATTTCTTTTCCTAATCTGATTTCATCATAGGGTGAATATCCAAACATCCCTCCTAGATTTTTAAATGTAATTGCAAAGATTTTTTGTTTTTTCTTAATTGCATTTTGTATAATTTTTGAATTGCATTTTGAAAATAACTCTGTGATATCTTTTCTATCATTAATTTGGTCATGATTCCATTCTCTTGATTGAAGTTCTTTTGAGATTTTTAGCAATCCGTGTTGTCTTTTAGCCTCATATTCGACAACTTTTTCTAATTGTTCTAGTTGTTGAACGCCCTTTACTTCTATTACAACTCCTCCATCTTTGATTGATACATTGACATCTTGCCGAATTGAACCTAATCCTCGTTTTACTTTTTTTGTACTTCTCAAAATTCTTCCTAATGCTAATGCAATCATTTTGATATGTTGAGGATCTGTTTCAAATGGTTCTGTAGCTATTTCTACAAGTGGAATTCCTAGACGCTCTAATCCAAATTTTCTAAAAGAACCTTCATCGCCTAAATTTTTTGCTGCATCCTCTTCAAGACAAATTGATTGAATTCCAATTTTTTTTCCATCCACTTCAAAAAACCCTCCTTGAGAAATTAACATTGTACGTTGAAATCCCGTTGTGTTAGAACCATCTACTACAGTTTTTCTCATAGGGTATATTTCACTGAAAACTTGTGATTTTAATGCCGATGCAATTATTAGTGAAATTTTTTTTGCATTTTCATTTAATTCATGTGGTGGTTCTTCATCTTGACATACTAAACAACCGCTCTCAGGATTTGCAAAATATATTATTGTTTTAGATTTTGATTTTTCAAATAATGCGGCAGGATCAAATTCACCTAATTCGCTTTTGGCTACACGTAACTTTCTTTGAAATTTAATGGAATATTCTTCTGTCTCAATTGGACTACAATTACAAAATAATTTTTTGCTAGTTCCTAACTGTTGATGAATTTCTAATCCAACTTTAACTCCTACATCATTTATTGAAAACTCTGACAAATCAATTTCTCCTATTCTGATAATTCTGATGCAATATTTTGTAACATAATTTTCTTTATTTCTTCAGAATTTTGATAATTTCCTATTGTCCACATTGCCTTAACTAGGGCTACTTCAGGAATCATATTTTCAAGGGGAATTATGCCTAGATTAAGTAAATCTCTTCCACTTTCATATACTGTCATTCTTACCCTTCCATCAATACACTGAGAAGTCATTCCTAGAAAAATTCCTTTTTCATGTGCTTTTTTAATTGAATCATACATTACTTTTCCAACATGCCCTAATCCTGTACCTTCAAAAATAATTCCTTTGTACCCTGAATCAATAATCTGCTCAAGTAATTTGGGATTATATCCAGGATAATATTTTACCAAAGCAACTTTTGTATCAAGATTGATTTTTGGTTCAAATTGATTTGAAGAATAGAATTCTTTAGACATATTTTTTTGAATTTGATTTTCGGCAATGATAAAAGCTGGATAATCTCCAATTGTTTGGAAAGCTCCTCTTTTACTCGTATGATTTTTTCTTACTCTTGTTCCAATGTGGCATGCAATTGTATTATCACTTTCATCCTGATGCATGACAATATAGACACCTTTAGTTTTTGTTTCAGTTATGAATTTTGTAGCTCCTATTAGATTAAGTGCAGCATCTGATGATGCTCTATCTGATGATCTTTGTGAACCTACTAGAACAATTGGAATAGGAAAACCTGCTAATGCAAAAGACAAAAATGATGATGTATAATGCATTGTATCCGTACCGTGTGCAACTATTATTCCTGTATAATCTGATTTTTCATATTCCTTTATTTTATTTGCAATTTCTAACCAATTTTCTGGCATAATATTTTCTGAATACTCAGCAAGAAGAACTTCTGCATCTATGTTTGCAATTTTTGATAATTCTGGTACTGATGAGTTTAACTCTTGAGCTGTTAAAACAGGAGTTACTGCCCCTGTTCTATAATCCACTTTACTTGCAATAGTTCCTCCAGTAGACAACAACAAAATTTTTGGTAACCCTTCAATTTTTGAAATCTCTTCAGTCTGCTCAGATGTTTTTTCTATAATCTGCTCTTTCTCAATTTTCTCAATTTTTGAAATTTCTATGCCAACATTATATCCACTTTTTAGCTTCAAAACAATATGTTGATCGTCGCTATGCTCATATCTTGGCATGATTATGCCTGAATAAGTGATATCAGTAAGAATTTTGACGGAATCTCCAATTTTTATCTGATTATTCTTTAGAAATTCTAACGAACTGCCTTCATAACCTCTGTAATCTGACATTTACGAGAATTATATTTGTTATTTTATTAAAACTACCTGTAATAGGATGCAACTAGTTTTTCGCCCATCTTGAGGTCTTTTTGTTCTCTGACCTTCTTTACTGCTTCTTCAAAATGCTTCATAGTAACTTTAGCATCAATACTACTCTTTTCAACGTCTTTGACATCTGGGTGTTTATCTAAAAATTCATGAATAACTAATGAAACTGCAGTATTTGCAATTGATGAAGTATCAGCTCCACTCATTCCGTCTGTGATTTCGGCAATCTTATCCATGTCTACATCATCTCCAATTGGAATTTTCTTAGCATTGATTTCCAGAATGCGTTTTCTACTATCTTTATCTGGATTTGGTACTTGAATAATTTTATCAAATCTTCCTGGTCTTAACAATGCTGGATCAATCATGTCTGCTCTGTTTGTTGCAGCTAACACAACAACACCATGCATATTTTCCATACCGTCTAACTCAGTAAGTAATTGACTGACAACTCTTTCTGTAACTGCGGTCTCTCCTCCAGCTCCTCTTATTGGTGCAATAGAATCAATCTCATCAAAGAATACTACACATGGCGCAGACTGTCTTGCTCTTTTGAAAATTTCTCTAATTCCTCTTTCTGATTCTCCTACCCATTTTGAAAGTAATTCAGGACCTCTGACAGAAACAAAGTTTGCTTCACTTTGTGTGGCTACTGCTTTTGCAAGTAATGTTTTACCCGTTCCGCTTGGACCGTGTAGCAAAATTCCTCTTGGCATACTATGTCCTAACTTATCATAAAGACCTGGATATTTCATTGGCCATTCAACAGCTTCTTGAAGCTCTCTCTTTACATCTTCTAAACCACCAACTTCATCCCATTTCACATCTGGATTTTCAATAAAGACTTCTCTCATTCCTGATGGAGTAACTTCAATCAGTGCTTTTGTGAAATCTTCGTGGTTTACAATCAATTTATCAAGAGTTTCAGGAGGGATTTTTTCTTCTTCAAGATTTAGGATAGGTAGTAATCTTCTCAAACATTTCATTGCAGCCTCTTTACAAAGATATTCCAAATCTGCACCAACGTATCCGTGACTGATTGCAGAAATCTTGTCTACGTTTACATCATCAGATAGTGGCATGTTTCTACTATGAATTGCAAGAATGTCTTTTCTTCCTTTCTTATCAGGAACTTTGATTTCTATTTCTCTATCAAATCTTCCTGGTCTTCTTAGAGCAGGATCAATTGCATTTGGTCTGTTAGTTGCAGAGATGACAATTACTTTACCTCTTGCTTCTAATCCATCCATTAATGATAACATCTGAGAAACAACTCTTCGTTCAACTTCTCCTGTAACTTCTTCTCTTTTTGGAGCAATAGAATCAATTTCATCCACAAAAATTATTGATGGTGCTTTTTCTCTAGCTTCTTTGAAAATTTCTCTTAATCTAGCTTCACTTTCTCCGTAAAACTTACTCATTATTTCAGGACCTGAAATACTGATAAAGTGTGCATTACTTTCATTTGCAACTGCTTTTGCAAGTAATGTTTTACCTGTTCCAGGAGGTCCATACAACAATACTCCTTTAGGTGCTTCAATTCCTAATTTTTCAAAAATTTCTGGATGTCTTAATGGAAGTTCAATCATTTCTCTTACTTTCTTTATTTCATCTGTTAAACCACCAATGTCTTCATAGGTAACTTGAGGAACTCCACGTAATGTTTCTCCTTTTTCTGCAATATGGAAAACTGTTTTTTGTGTAACTAATACAGCATCAGCAGCTGGAGTAACTCCAATTACTTGAAAAGTTAAACGTCCTCCAAAGTATGGGACCATTACATTATCTCCTTTTATCAAAGGAACACTTTCTAATGCATCAGCAAGATATCTTTCATCAATTGGTGGAATTGCTTCTAATGGAGCAACTACTACTTTTTCTGCAGCAACTGCTTTTATTTTTCTAACAGAAATTGTGTCTCCAATTGCTATTCCTGAATTATTTCTACCTAGTCCATCAATTCTGATAATTCCTTTGCCTTCATCAGATGGATATAATGGAAGACATTTTGCAACTGTTCTTCTTTTTCCTTTAATTTCGATTACATCGCCTGTTGAGGCGTTTAGCGTATCCATAGAATCATAATCAATTCGTGCAACTCCTCTTCCAACATCTCTAGTATATGCCTCTAGGACTTTGAGAGAAAGTGCATTTTGGCTCATAATCAAATGCCCTCTGTCTAATTTTTATATCTTTGTGGTAATTTCTCGGAATTACAAGACAATAATCACAAGCTTAAAATTCAATGTGCGTCGGAAACGATCAACTTGGGTAAGAGACCATTAGTTAGAAGACGAGGCCGTGGAGGCAATCAGTTTAGATCTACATCTACTGGAAAAGTGGGCTCTAAAGCAAATTATCCTAGATTTCCACTTTCAGAACAACATGAGGGTGAAATTATCGATCTTATTCATGAACGTGGAAGAGAAGCTCCTTTAGCCAAAGTTAGATTTGAAGATGGCTCGATTTCATTTATTCCAGCAGTTTTAGGAACAAAAGTTGGAGAAATATTACAATTTGGATTAAAATCAAAAATTGAAAAAGGAAATGTCATTAGTGTTCAAAACATTCCTGATGGAACAATAGTTTGCAATATTGAAAAACACTTTGGAGATGGCGGTGCAATTGTTAAATCAGCAGGAACTGATGCTACTGTATTTTCTCATGGTGATGAGGGTGTCACTATAAAATTACCTTCTGGAAAGTTTACTACTTTAAATCCAAAGAATAGAGCAATGATTGGAACTCTAGCTGGAGGAGGAGTAAGTGAAAGACCATTTATGAGTGCAGGAGGAAAATGGAGAAACTTTAGAGCAAAAGGAAAGAAATATCCAATTGTTAGAGGTGTTGCACAAGCAGCTTATGTTCACCCACACGGTGGTGGTCGTCACCAACACGTTGGTCAAAGCTCAACTGTATCAAGAGATGCTCCTCCTGGTGCAAAGGTCGGTAGCATTGCTGCTAGAAAGACTGGTAGAGCAAGAATTAAAGAAAGAAAGTAGTTTTTCTTTAACCTAAAATTGATTAATAGCTCATTGAAATAAAATTTGAATGTCTAATCAACGAATTAGAATTTTTGTTACTGGAAAGGTACAAGGTGTTTTTTTTCGTCAGGCCCTAAAGGTAATGGCCAAGAAAAATGATGTTTTTGGTTGGGTAAAAAATCTCAAAGATGGTCGGGTTGAGGCTATTTTGGAAGGTGATGAAGAAAAAGTAAGCAGATTAATTGAATGGGCTCATGGAGGTCCGGCAAATGCCCGAGTTGAAGATGTAGAGATTCGTAATGAAAAATTTACTGGTGAATTCTCAAAGTTTGATGTTTTATACTAATGAATTCCATTAAATGTATTTTTAATAATTTCACAAATATCTGAAATCTGTTCACCTGTTTTTATTGGAATAACCTGTGGTGATTCTTTTCTACTTTTCTGAATTTTGATAACAACTCCGTCATTTTCAGGCTGTACATCAGCAAACCATCTAAATGTCATTGATTTACAAAATACAACTCTGTGCATTCTTACATCCTCTACAACATTATCTCCTAAGGAAAAGCAAAATTCTCTTATTGAATCAAAAAGTGGTAGCACACTATCTGGAATTTGTTTTTTAAATTCTTCATAACTTCTCTTATTTCCAAATGCGATTATTCCTTTCATGATCAAATACATCTGAATTTAATAATAAAGGTAGTAGATCTGCTGGCTCCAGTCTAGACGAATAGCCCCATTTCAAGGCATACAAGATCCGCCACGTTGACGAGGAAGCGTGGATGCTCCACCTTAGGATTGCTCCCTCCCGGACCTCATCCCTTTCGATGGTTCGGTCTTAGAAGTTATCCCTTCGGATA
>JANQNM010000034.1 GCA_028279625.1 Candidatus Nitrosopumilus sp.
AGGTACTAAAATGAATACAGCACCATACTGGAACAAGAAAGTATGCTCAGATTGTAAGAGAATGAAGTGTCAAAAAGGTTGTCTATGTGATTGTCATGTATTACGTGACAGAGTAGATTGAGAACAAATTCTATGAGTAGATTTATTTTCGATGCATAAAGAGTAGAATTGTTGGCAATTTTACCTATTGATAATGGGCGTTATGGTACCAAAGAGATGATGGAGATTTTTAGTGAACAAAAAAAAGTAGATTATCAATTACAAATTGAAGGTGCAGCAGCAATTTCACAAAGTGAAATTGGAATGATTTCAAAAAGTATCGGTAAAGAAATTCACAGAGTAGCCACATCTGGAAAAATTACTGCAAAAAGAATCAAGCAACTTGAAGCTAAAAGTGATCACGACACAGCAGCTCTAGTTGAATCACTTAGTGAGAAATGTAGCAAAAATGCAAGACCATGGATTCACTATGGATTGACAAGTAACGATTTGGTAGACACTAGCAACTCTATGCAGATGCGTGATGCATTGCAAATCATTGAACCTAAAGTTGCAAAGATTGCATCAATATTGGCAAAAAAAGCAGTAAAGCATTCTAAAATTCCAGCAGTTGGAAGAACACATGGACAACATGCTAGCATTATTTCATTTGGATTAAAATTTGCAAATTGGGCCGCAGAGATGGCAAAACACGTTGAGAGAATAGAAGAAATCAAGAAGAGAATTTTGATTTGCAAGACACTTGGTGTTGTCGGAACAGGTTCTCTAATGGGTGCAAAGTCACTTGAAGTGCAAAAACGAGCTGCAAAGAGATTGAAGCTATACCCAGCTGAAGTTACAACTCAGGTTGTTCCAAGGGAGAGATATGCCGAATATGTCTTTGAGTTGGCATTAATTGGTGCTACTTTGGAAAAGATTGCAATTGAGATTAGAAACTTGCAGAGAACAGAGATTGGGGAGGTTGCTGAGCAGTTCAAGAAAGGACAAATGGGAAGTAGTGCAGTTCCTGTAAAGAGAAACCCAATCAAAAGTGAGCGTGTATCATCATTATCTAAATTAGTTAGAAGTCAAGTTGCATTATCATTTGAGAACATTCCATTATGGCATGAGCGTGATTTATCAAATTCAGCTAACGAGAGATTTGTAATTCCTACAGTTTCAATTCTTGTAGATGAGATGTTAGAGACCATGACTAGAATTGTTTCAAACTTGCTGGTAAATGAAAAGAGAATCGTAGATAACCTCTACATCACAAAGGGACAGATATTTGCTGAATTTGTTCTAGAGGCACTAATCAAGAAAGGAGTTCCTAGATTTGTTGCATACAGAGATGTGCAGCGAGTTGCATTTTTGGCAAATGACAAGGGAATGTTCTACAAGGATGCAATCAAAAATGATAAAGCATTCACATCAAAGTTAACTGAAAAGGAGATTGATGCAATATTCTCACCTGAAAAACACTTGGGCGCATCACCTAAAATTATCAGTAACGTAAACCAGTCTGTTCAAAAGACAGTAAAGAAATTCATCTAGTCTTTAGTAGAGTTTTGTGAATCTTAGAACCATACTGTAGTGCTTTCTTTCTTTTGTTGCAAGAAATTTCAGGAACATTAACTTGACTTGCTAGTTTTCTTATGATGTGTTTACGATACAGGTCTTCAGAATCTGTAATTTTGTCTGAAATGGATACGGTCTTTGCATAGTCAATGAAATCACTAGACAGTAATGGTTGCAAGATTTGTACTCCGAATTCAGATGCAATCATGTTGACTGCTTTCATCATTTTGAGTTCGTTATCGAGTTTTGCATCCATTACTTCATTAATCTTGGATTCTCCGCCTGAAAATGCTTCCCTATACGCATTATAGCCACAAAATAGCTCATCAATTCCATTTGCAGTAACTACTGTACTAATTCCTAAACTCTTTGCAAGTTTTGATACATAGTAAAATGCAATACAATTTTCATTCCAAGATAAATTGTCAGTTTTGATTTTTTCATGAATGTTAGATGGTATTGATGGAAAGTCTTTTGGATCAATTTCTAAAACATGATGAGGATAGTTTAGTTGTTCGTTTACTTCTTTTGCAAACAAGATATCATGAGATTCTGAAAATCCAATTGTCAGTAAAGTAATATCATAACCCATGTCTTTACAAATTTTTGATACTAGTGTACTGTCAACACCACCAGAATATGCAATTCCAATTTTTTTATCAGTTACAGTTTGAGTAATTGCAGTTTTGATTTTTTCAAACAGTTCTTGGTATTTTTCATCCATGGTTATTACTCTGATTCCACAAAGGGTAATGAATCAAACTCTTTAACTATTAATGGAATCAAAGAATACTGAAAATGATGAGACTATCACAAGAAGAAATTTCAGAAGAATTGAAAAATCTACCGGGATGGAGTGTAGTAAATGAAAAACTACACAGAGAAATAGAATTTGAGAGTTTCAATCAGGCATTTGGGTTTATGACCAGAGCAGCAATGGAGATTGAAAAGATGAATCACCATCCAGAGTGGTTTAATGTGTATAACAGACTTGTAATAGATTTGATGACTCATGATGCAGGCGGCATCACAAGAAATGATATCAATCTGGCTAGAATCCTAAATTCACTAGCACAACACTAATTCTAGGCACGAAAATTTCAGAATTTATATAATGACTCTGTGGCAGATGATTTCACATGGCAACAAGTCCCGCAGTATTGGATTCGGATTTTAAGTATATCGACAAGAAAGGAAATCTCATGAAAACTCGAACAGAGTTGACAGTAGCACAGATGCTAGACTTTCTCGAAGATGAATACCAATACAATCACAAAGTTACATTGAAAGATGGAACCGAAGTTACAGTTGATTTCAAAACTGACAAGGGACTAATTGAAGTAATTGATAATGAAGATGATATTACAAAGTATAAACAGATCAAAGAAGACTTTCCTGATCAAAAAGTCATGGCAATTGGACATGGAAAATATGCTGCACAACTAAAAGAATTGCAAGATATTGTATTTTATGACAAGACACCACAAACTGGTTCTATATTTTTAGATGATGGATCATTTGCATTTGATTATGCACACATACTTCCACTAGTTGAGAAATGCTCTATCCTACACGGACACACATCATCTGTAATGGTAGAACTAGTTGGACAGATGAAAGACAATCTACTTGTGGATTTTGGAGAAGCAAAAAAAATTGTTAAAGAAGTTTTAACCGCATTTGATCACAAGTTTTTCATTAATAGAAAGTATATGAAATCCGAAGACGACTCTCACTATGTAATTTCATTTGAGGGTCCTAAAGGAATGTTTGAGTTACAAGTTCCAAAGAACACAACATATCTTTTGGAAGGAGAGGCAACTGTAGAGAATCTTTCAAGCGAACTAATCAAATTACTAGCACCTAAAATGCCATCAAATGTAGAGGCAGTAGGAGTTTACATCTATGAGGGCTACAACAAAGGCTCTCACATCATCTCAAACATTTCAAGATAATACAAAATGGAACCTAAAATATCAGAAAAAGCATGGAATCCAGAGTTAGAGAAGAAAATTCTT
>JANQNM010000048.1 GCA_028279625.1 Candidatus Nitrosopumilus sp.
ATGTGGTAAATGTGGAGAAAAGATCACAAACATGAAGATGCTAAAATCTCTTAAAGACGTTGTAAATCCATACAATGGGAAATGTCCTTCTTGTGGACAGAAACTCTCAACGTCAGAGTTTTCACTTGATGTTCAAGAAAAATAATCTCAAAAGATATTCTACAAGATGAGATCATCATGATCAAAATTGATGTCATTGATCAAAATTAGATCATTTTGATCATTTTTTGATCAAAACTTCTTTGAAATGATCTAGTCATAAGTCTTATTTACTGCCTTATTTAGAAAAAAACATGAAAATGAGTGATGAGGAATTAGAATTAGATATTGATGATGATTTAGATGATGATATTGATGATGATCTAGAAGATGACGATTCACCAAAGAGAAGCGGTCTTTTACAATCTACATCAAAACGTGTAAGAATGATCTTTTCTGTTATGGCAAGTCCAAACAGAATAGATATCCTTAGAATCCTAAATTCCAAAGGCCCCCTGACCTATTCTGAATTAAAATCTCTTGCTGGATTCAAGTCAAAAAAAGAAAGTGGAAAATTTGCATACCATTTAAGAAAATTACTTAGACAATCACTTGTTGCACTTAACAAATCAGAAAGACGTTACACCATTACAAATCTAGGAAAACTTGTTTTAAGCTTAGCACGCCAAATTGAAGAACGTTCAATAATTGAAAGTGGAAAAATGTATGTTAGAACATCCCACGAATCAATTGAAGAATTCAATTCTCACAAAATCATCCAATCATTAGTTCGTGAAGGAAGTCTTCCATTAGAATTAGCCCAAAAAATCACTGAAGAAGTTGAAAATAGAATTTACAAATACCAAACCACCTATCTTACAGGCTCACTTATTCGTGAAATGGTAAACTCTGTTCTTCTTGAGCACGGTCACGAAGACTATAGGAACAAACTTGCACGCCTAGGCTTGCCTGTTTATGATGTCCAAGAAATGATTTCTAACTTAGATAATGTCGATAATGGTGCTGAAGGACTCTTGTTTAACACTGGACAACGGGTCTTTGCAGAACACTTACTTACAAACATCTTACCAAAAGATGTAGCTGACTCTCACCTCTCAGGCGATTTACATATTACAAATCCTGGAGTATGGTCAATGATCCCTGATACAATATTTGTCAATGTTAAAGAATTACTTGATGATGGAATTGATCTTGGTGGAAAATATCTTGATGTTTCAAGAACTCCTTCATCAAAACAACTTGATGAAATCACCAGCTCCCTTTCAATTATGATCTCTCTTCTCTCAAAAGAAGCTTCGCAAGAAATTGTTCTTGATGGATTGCCACAATTATTTGCAAAACATTCTAAATCACTTCCAGAACTCGAACAAAAACTAACTAATGCATTTGCAACTGCATCTACTACTTCAAAATACAACAAAACAAGTACTAACGTTTCAATTAGATTACAGTTAGGTTCTGATACAAAAATAATTCATTCAATAATTAATGCATACAAAAACTTCACAAAAATGACACCAATACCAAGAATTGGTTTGATTATAGATCATGATAAAGGAAAGATAAGTGATGTTTCTGCAGCAACAGCTGAAATAATTTCTCTCGGAGGAAAGGTAATGTTTGCAAAAGGACAGACATCAAGTTATGGGATTACAAGTGGAGCTACAAAAAGTTCTGGATCACTATCTATTACATTACAATCAGTATCAATCAACCTCCCAAGATTAGCTTTTGAATCTAACAAAGATGAAACTTACTTTAGAGCAAGACTGGCGTTACTAATGAAACCTGCATTGTCTTCAATGGCATTAAGAAAGAAAGATATTTCAGATCTCACAAGACGTGGTCTAAATCCAATTCTTGCAAAAAATACTCAATATATGCAAAGAAGTTCTGTATCTCTTGTTGTAAATTTGGTTGGTCTTAAAGAGGCAGTTTTCAATATTCTTGGTTTCCAAGACAATAAGGAGGGTCGTGAAATCCTACACAAAGTCATTGAAACTGCTGTAGATGTAGCAGCCAAAAAAGGCAAGGAATTAGGTGATCCTGTAGCAATTTGTATGACTGAAACTGAAAGTTCTACTCGATTTGCAACCCTGGATGGTGAAAAATACGGCAAAAATTCAGCCTTAAGCTCCATGGAAAGCGACTCCTATTCAGAAGGCGTAGTCATTAATGCATCTGAAATTGCAGATTATACTGCCAAAAGTGAGCCTATATCTGAATGCAATAAACTATCAAAACTTCTCAATGGAGGATTGCTTGTAACATTAAAGGTCAACAAAGATGCAAAGCCTGATGAAATCAAAAAGTCTATTGAAAAAACATCTGAATTAACATCATCCTTCAAACCAGTTAAAAAAATTGCAATTTGTGGTGAATGTGGTTTCAAAGATGAACCATTTGAAGACAAATGTCCAAAGTGCAAGTCACCATACATTATCTGAAATTCGTAAATGAGAAGCTGCTAACGATCATTTTTCAAAAATTTTTGATCTGTTTCAGATCTGGCGATCATCGTCATCTTTCATTAATCTTATGCCAATATGAACTTCATAGTAGCGGTGTCAATATTTTTGAACTGAACTTTAAGAAAAAGTTGCAGAATCAGTTATATCCACATTCATCATAACCCTTGCGGGGAGATTATAATGGATAATTCACAAATAGAAAATACTATCAATGAGATCCGTAAGCGCAGTGGCGCAGTAACGGCTTTCAATAAAGATAAAATTTCAAATGCCATCTTTAGGGCATTGGCTGCCACCTCTAAAGCCGACCGTGGTCTAGCCGATCAACTCGCAGATAATGTTGTTGATAAATTAGTAGAACAAGGATTTACGAGTTCTCGAACACCTACAGTTGAAGATATTCAAGACATTGTAGAGTCCACACTAATTGACAGTGGTAATAGCGATATTGCAAAAGCCTACATTGTCTACAGACATGAAAGAAGAAAATTAAGAGAAGAAAAAATGAAGGTCTTAAATCTAAAGACCCTAGACCCAGTTTCCAAAAAGTTTGACCTAAATTGTCTGAGAGTTCTTGCTTCAAGATATCTATTCAGAAATGGTAAAAATGAGATTATTGAATCTCCAACTCAAATGTTTGAAAGAGTAGCAATTCTTGTTGGTGTTGGAGATATCTTGTATGACTCTCAAATCTTTGATAAGACTGGAAATAACAAACAAGACATAGATGAAGCAACATCTTATCTTGAAAAACTAGACGCCTTTGATTATAAATTCAAAGTAGGAGATTATTATCTAAATAAATGGCATTTTAGATCTTTGATCAATCATTATGTCACACTTGCAAACAAAGGACAAATGAAGGTAAGCTTCAAAGATCTTTTGACATTACTTGCAGCAAAGAAGCTAGATAGCTATTCTGACAAGATCACAGAATACTTTGAGTTGATGACCTCTCAAGACTTTTTGCCAAATTCACCAACAATGATGAATGCTGGAGGAAGATTGGGACAACTTTCAGCATGCTTTGTGCTTGGAATGGAAGATGGTATGGAACAAATCATGAAATCCACTTCAGATGCTGCACTGATATTCAAATCAGGCGGTGGAGTTGGAATCAATTACTCTGATCTTCGTGAAGAAGGTGACATTGTAGCATCAACATCAGGTGTTGCATCAGGTCCAGTTTCTTTTATGAATATCATCAACACTGTAACTGAAGTTGTAAAACAAGGTGGCAAAAGACGTGGTGCAAACATGGGAATCATTGAAGCATGGCATCCAGATGTTGAGAAATTCATCACAAACAAAACAGAGCCTGGTGTTTTAGAAAACTTTAACATCAGTGTTGGAATCTGGGAAGACTTTTGGCATTCTCTTGTAAATACTGAGGATGGAAATTATATTCTAAGAAGCCCCCGTGATAAAAAACCAGTTAAAGAAATCAATGCACATCAATTAATTGATCTCATTGCATTATCTGCATGGAAGAGTGCAGAACCTGGATTGATCTTCTTTGATCAAATTAACAAATACAATGTATTTGCTAAAGCAAGACAAGCTCCACTAAGAGCAACTAATCCATGTGGTGAACAAAGTCTTTATCCATACGAATCATGTAATCTTGGTTCTATCAACCTGGTAAATCTTGTTAAAAGACAAGCTGATGGAACTTATGAATTTGATTGGCAAAGATATGAAGAAACAATCAGAAAGACAACAAGATTCCTTGATAACATCATTGATGTGAATCATTATCCTGTAGATGAAATCAATGTAGCATCAAAAGAATCTAGAAGAATTGGACTGGGAGTAATGGGAGTAGCTGATCTCTTATACAAACTAAGAATACCATACAACTCTAAAGAAGGATTTGAACTCCAGTCAAAATTATCTGAAGCCCTAACATACTATTCCATGGAAGAAAGTGTTGCCCTTGCAAAATCTCGTGGTGAGTTCCCTCTATGCTCAAAGACAGAGTATCCAGAAGGTAAGATTCCTATAGCAGGATTCTATGAGAGATCAAAAGAATCACACTCCTATGAATGGGATGCACTGATTGAGAAAATTAAACAATATGGAATTAGAAATGTCTTGACTACTACTGTAGCACCAACTGGCACACTCTCAATGATTGCAGATTGTTCAAATGGTATGGAACCTGCATTTGCTCTAGTTTTTGAGAAGAGAGTTACTGTTGGAAGATTCTTCTATACCAACAAGATTGTTGAAGAAGCACTCAAAGAAGCTGGTCTTTACAACGATGAGATTCTTGAAAAGATTGCAGATAATTATGGTTCCCTAAGAGGAATTCCTGAAATTCCTCAATGGATGCAAGAAGTCTTTGTAACAGCAATGGATATTCACTGGGGAGATCATCTCATGGCTCAAGGAGTATGGCAAGACTGGATTGGAAATGCAATTGCAAAAACAATCAACATGCCATATGATGTTACTGCAGAAGATGTAAAATCTGCATATCTGTTAGCACATGAACTTGGTCTAAAAGGAATGACTGTTTATCGTGACGGTTCAAGACACAAACAAGTTCTTCACATGACAAGTGAAAATGCTGAAAAGAAATTTGAGGTAACACCAAGTGAGTACATGACTGCTTTTGTCAAAGAAAATATCACAAACTCTTACATCAAATCTCAAGTCAATGCTGCACTTGCATTAAAAGTCCATGACGAAGAAATTGTTGTTGAAGCTCCAAAACAAGAAGAAGTTTCAGAAGACCGCCTATGTCCAACATGCAAAGCCAATCTTGTCTTTGTAGAAGGTTGCAGTATCTGCATTGAATGTGGATATAGTGGTTGTACTTCTGGATAGATAACAGAATCACAACTTTTTTACTTTCTTTTCTTTTCAAAACTTTGTGGACAAGAAAATCTTAGGCGTGGCCATAGGCGTTGGAATAGTCATAGCGGTCTCTGCTGGCATTTTGAGCATGTCTGAAAACCCATCAAAACCCATTCCAACAAAAACTAATGAAAAAATTGGTTTAGTAATTAACACACCTTCTCAATCAGTCTCATTACAACAAGTTGATCAAATATTCTCTGATGCATCATCTACTGGAATTGGCAGAAGTAATGTCTACTTGTTTTGGAATGTCATAGAGCCTCAACGAGGAGAATTTGATTGGAGACAATCAGATGTTTTAATGGGATTAAATGAGAAAAATGATCTCAAAGTAACATTATATTTTTCAGTAATAAATGGAGAGACTCTTGGACCATTTCCTAATTGGATTGGTAAACCATCAATCAATGCTATAGGGGAAGATAGACTTGTAGATGTACTTGATGCAATTCTTTCAAGATATCATATTATTGACACAGTAATTATTGCTGGTGAAACAGAATCACAGTTTAGACATTATGAACAAAATATTCCAGTTTACAAAGAATTTTTCAATGGCGTATATGACAAACTAAAAGAAAAACATCCTGATGTAAAACTTGGAAACTCATTTGCATTACATCAAGTACTGAATAAAGATTTAGATCATATTGTTAGTGATTTAGCAATTGGTGATTTTGTTGCATTTTCATATTCTCCGGTTGATAACCTAAACGATATAGTAAAATCTCCTAGTAATTATGACGATCTAGAAAGAATTTTTGAAATTGTACCTGATAAACAAATTGGAATTTTTGAAATTAGTTGGAGTACTTCTGAATTTGTTGGTGGAAGTGAAGATGGTCAAACCGATTTTATTGCTAGTATTTTTCCGTTTTTCTCAAATAATGAATCAAAAATTGAATTTTTTACCTGGTATAGGATGTATGATAAACCTATAGGCACATGTGTTACCGATACAGCTGAAATTGTTGAAAGCAAAATTTCAGTAGGTGGGGGTTCAGGAATGGGAAGCAGTGAATTTGTTATAGAAAGATTAGATAATTACATCTGTAATGCAGGTTTGTTAGATATTAATGGAAATCAAAAATCTGGATGGAATGAATTTAAAAATCAAATAGAAATGATCAATTAAGATGATTTCTTTAATTCTAACTGAATCTTCATTAGAACTAGTTCCTTCAGAACTTAAACATCACTCTTCTGTAATTTCTCATGCAAGAAAACTTGGGAAACGACCTTCACAAATTTTACTTGATAATTCTTGGCACTTTGCAGCAATGAAAGGAATTAAAAATGAATTAAAACGTGGACGACCAGATCTTGTACATTTTTCTATCTTGGAAGCTACAACAATTCCACTATATCAAAAAAACCAAATGAAATTTTTTGTTCATACTATTAATGATAAAGTAATATCATTTGGAAAAAATGTTCATGTACCAAAATCTTATCATAGATTTGAAGGTGTAATTGAAAAATTATTCCAAGAAAAAAAGATCACAAGTAATAATGAAACACTACTTGAGATAAAAGATCAAACTTTTTCAGAGTTGCTAGATCAAATCAATCCTTCAAAAATAATTGGTTTTTCTACAAAGGGTATGGCTAGTTCCTATGAAAAAATTGCCTCAGAGATCCCAAATGATGCCTGTATTGTAATAGGCGGATTCCAAAAAGGACATTTTTCAGAATCTATTGAAAAAAAAATTGAACAATTGTATTCAGTCGGTGACGAATCTTTTGAAGGTCATGTAGTTGTTGCCAGAATGCTTTACGAGTATGAAAAAACCATTTTTATGTAGGAGCAAAAATTTGCATTCTGTTGCAGTCATAGTATAGCCTGGTTAGTATTCGGGGTTTCCAACCCTGTGACGCGGGTTCGAATCCCGCTGACTGCATCTTTTCATAATAAGAACCAATTTTTAGGTGTGAATTCAGTTATGGTTGTGAAGCCCTCTGTAAAAAAAATTGCAATGGAAAGAATGCAAATTCTAATTGATAATGCAATTTCTAATGCAAGAACAAATCCAGAACTTTCACAAAGACAAGCTTCCCTTGCAAGAAGAATCAGTACTAGACATAAAATTAGAATGCCTTATCATCTTAGAATTGTTTTTTGCAAAAAATGCAAATCCTTTATTGCTCCTGGAGTAAACTCAAGAATTCGCCTAGGAAGAGCATCTTCCAAGTCGATCAGAATTTCGTGTAACCTATGTGGGCATACTTATCGCAAAATTATATCTCAATGATTTATAAGACGATTCTCGATTTTTTGACTTCATGGCAAAGGTATACGATGTACCATCAGATGTATTGATTGGAAAGCTAGCAGATATTCTAAAAAATGAAGATATTCCTGCACCATCTTGGATTCCATTTGTCAAAACTGGAGCTCACGCTGATAAACCCCCACAAGACAGAGAGTGGTGGCATACAAGATGCGCTTCATTAATGAGAAAAATTTACCTTCATGGTCCAATTGGAATTAATGAATTAAGAAAAGATTATGGTGGTGGAAAACCATCTGGTTATGGTGCTGCACATCACAGAGATGCTGGTGGTGCCATTATTAGAAATGCTATTCATGGTTTAGAAAAACTTGGTTATGTAGAAAAAGTTGAGAAGAAAGGTCGTGTAATTTCTAAACAAGGAATGCAAAAACTTGACAAACTTGCAACAGAAATTCTAAACGAACTAATTGTAGAAAACCCTCAACTCAAAGTATACAAGTAGATTCAAAATGAGTTTTCCTGAATCTAATGAACAACCTCCTCATGATAATACTGAAAATGAACTAGCAGCACAAAAAGAACAAATTCTAAAACAAATCTTATCTTCAGAAGCTAGGATGAGACTCAACAACATCAAAATGGTAAAACCCGAATTATCAAACCTAGTAGAACAGTATCTTATTGGAATGGCAACTCAAGGAAAAATCCCGGGTCAGCTATCTGACGATCAACTAAAGCAGATCCTCTTATCTTTACAACAGCCTAAACGAGATTTTAAGATAAATCGAGTCTGATCTCAGATAAAATATAATTATGGGTAAGAACTCGCTTTAGTCATGAAAGCCGTTGTATACAATGAATATGCACCAGATGATGATTATTCTAAAATCCTTAAAGTCCAGGATATAGATGAACCAAAACCAAAAGCA
This sequence comes from Candidatus Nitrosopumilus sp., assembly GCA_028279625.1. Classification (GTDB taxonomy): domain Archaea; phylum Thermoproteota; class Nitrososphaeria; order Nitrososphaerales; family Nitrosopumilaceae; genus Nitrosopumilus. The sequence goes on from JANQNM010000048.1 coordinate 8,500, forward strand.
AATGAGGTAATTTTTACCAATAAAGCCTCTGCCCTAAATTATAATGATATTTGGGGAATGAGAGGTGTCCCAGTCGCAGTACCTCTCCCACATGTTTCAGGTTCAGATGTAGCTGGAGATGTTATCGCAGTTGGAGAAGATGTTACAAATTTCCAAGTAGGAGACAGAGTAGTATCTCATTCAAACTTGGCATGCAGAGTTTGTAAGCAATGTCTTGAGGGTAGAGAATTTGATTGTACCCGAAGACAAGTTTGGGGTTTCCAAACTGGACCTCTATGGGGAGCATACTCTGAACAAATTCACTTACCAGAAGTCAATGTTTCAAAAATTCCTGAAGGAGTTTCATATGAAGATGCAGCAGCAGCTTCGATGACTCTTCTTACTTCATGGCACATGTTGGTTGGTAGAGCTAACATCACTCCAGGCCAAACAGTACTTGTAATGGGTGGTGGTTCTGGTGTTGGAAGCTTTGCAATTCAAATTGCTAAGTTGTATAACTGTGATGTAATTGCAACAGCAAGTCCAGACAAATTAGATAAATGTCTAGAACTTGGTGCAGATTATGCAGTAGACCACAGAAAAGACGACTGGAGTAAAGAAGTCTTTAAGATTTCAAAAGAACTCTCAAAAACGAAAGGTGAAGCACCTGGAATTGATATTGCATTTGATCACATTGGTCAAACTCACTTTAACAAGCAACTAACCTTGCTCAAATATGGTGCAACACTTGTTTCATGTGGTGCCACAACAGGTTACGATGCACAAATAGATCTTAGACACATATTCTTCAAAGGAATTAACGTCTTAGGTTCAACACAAGGAACCAAAGCTGAACTAGACCAAGGTCTTTACTGGATGGGTCAAGGAAAACTAAAATCTATTATTGACTCTGTCTATACCTTTGAGCAAGCAGCAGAGGCTCACACAAAAATGCTAAAAGGTAACTTCTTTGGCAAAATCTTAATGAAGCCTGAAGGCGCTTAGTCATTTAATGACAAAACTCTATCGTAGTCTAATTTTTGTTCCTGGAAATAATCCAAGATTTTTAGAAAAGGCAAAATCTTTGCAAGCAGATATTGTCTGCTTTGATTTAGAAGATTCCGTACCAGATCCTGAAAAGAAAAAGGCAAGAAAACTAATCCAAACTGCTCTAAAATCTAGAAAAGATTATTCTGCTTCAATATTTGTACGAACAAACTCCCCAATTTCTGGTAAAATTCCTGATGATCTTAAAGAAATCATCCAAAAAGGAATTGATGGTGTAGTTATACTTAAAGTAAATAATTCCAAGGAACTCAAAAAAATTGAAAAAAACATTTCATCACTTGAGAAAAAACGAAAACTAAAACCAATTGATCTATTGCCCTCAATTGAATCTGCAGAAGGAGTAGTCAAAACTTATGAAATTGCATCATCTAGCAAGCGTGTTTGCGCTGTAGTTTTTGGTGTATTTGATTTACTGAATGATTTGGGAATCGAATATACAAAACA
>JANQNM010000052.1 GCA_028279625.1 Candidatus Nitrosopumilus sp.
GATGTTTTGTATGATGAATCTCCATTGTTCTTGCATCAATGTGAGGTTCTAATGCATCATAAGCATAGGGCATTTCAGGAAGTGTGTATTTTCCCATAGATTCCGTTGAGAATTTATTCCATTTATTGCTTTAGTAAACAATTCATTTTTACTGGTTAAATTAGTTAGAAAATTTGTGAAATTCTTAGTATTTTCTTTATTGATAATTTTTTCAGTTGGAATTCTTTTGATGCAATCATTAGATTCCGATAATGAAGGTGGTTTGTATCTTGATAAAAGTGGACCATATGTTGGAACATCCATACCAAAAATTGAAGGAATTAATGGAGAAGGAGTTAAAGTTGCAGTTATTGATACAGGAGTAGATTTCAACCATCCTGATCTTTTTGGATGGGGACCTGAAGGAAAGGTAGTTGGTGGCTACAATTTCATTCAGGAAAATGAGCCTCCTTTAGATACAAATGGACATGGTACTCAAGTTGCAGGTGTTATAGCTGCTGATGGTCAAACAAAAGGAATTGCACCAAAAGCAAAAATTTTAGCTTACAAAGTTTCTGAAAACGGGGAAGGTGTTTCATCAGAGCTTATCATAAAAGCAATTGAAAAAGCAATAGAAGATGGAGCTGATATAATCAACATCAGTCTAGGAGTAAATAAAACAAATACTAAGATAGAGAGAGCAGTAAGCCACGCATTAGATAAAGAAATTTTTGTAGTAACAGCTGCAGGTAATGATGGTCCAGGACTAAAAACCATAGGGAGTCCTGGAGGAAATTTTGGTTCGGTAACAGTAGGAGCAACTTACAATAATCTTACTTCTAGTTTGGTTGCAACATTAGAAGTAGATAAAAAACCATATACGGTTATTCCAATGGTAGGTTCATCAAAATTAGAACAACCAATTATTGAAAAAATAGTTTTTGGAGGATATGGAAAAGTTGAGGATTTTACAGAAAAAGATGTCAGAGATGCAATAGTTATTGTTGAAAGAGGTAGTGACGTAGAAGGAGAATTGTTGTATTTTTCTATTAAAGAAAAAAATGTAGCAAATGCGGGAGCAAAAGCTTTGATTGTTTACAACAACAACCCAGGAATATTTTTGGGTGAATTAATTCATGAATTTATTGAGCCAGGTTACGAACCACAAATTCCAGTTGTATCAATTGACAGAGAAGAAGGACTAGAGATTATTGATAATATAAAAAATGGAAATGAAGCTATTATGCATCTTTTTTACAATCCTGATTTTGTTGCTCATTTTAGTTCAAGGGGACCCGTTTCACCATTTTACATAAAACCGGAAATTGTAGCTCCAGGAGCATACATCAATACAACTCAGAATAATGCAGGTTACAATTTTACGAGTGGTACAAGCTATGCTGCCCCTCATGTAAGTGGAGCAGCTGCATTATTACTTGAAAAAAATCCAGGATTACACCATCATGAAATAAAGTCACTCTTACTGACAACTGTTGAGCCTGTTTCAGATGCCTATGGGCAAGAATTCTCCATTCTAGAGGCAGGAGCAGGAAGATTAGACATTGGAAATGCGTTTGAAGCAAAATTAATCATCATGCCTCCAAATTTTGTCATCAATGTTTCATCTGACAATAAAATTGCTGAAAAACAATTTGAGTTAAAATTGATTGAAGGAACATTTGATGATTTAGATGTTGAATATGTTGGGCCGGAATTTATCCAGTTTGCCCATATTCTTGAAGGAGATATTCTTCAAATAAAGATGAAAATGATTGGAGATGATTATGGAGAACATGAAGGAAAAATAATTGTTCATCATGATGATTCAAAATACGTGATGCCATTTCTTTTACATTATACACCTGGTTCAATTAGTGTAAATCAACAAAATCAAAAACTTTTCTTTGATATTTACCATCCTGAAGAATGGAGTTTTGCAAAAATTTCAGTTATCAATAGTAGAGATGCACAAGTAGAAACAACAACTACAATCCCAAACAAAGAAGCATCAATTGAAATTTATGAAAATGCAGGATATTGGATTGATGCAAAAATTAGAGTTAATGGAAATTCTTCTAGTGCATACAATACCATTACAGTTAGTACACTTCCTAACAGTGTAGAAAGAATAGAATTCTTTGATCTTCCTGAAAGACAGGTTGGGATAATTGGAGGAATTGTTTTTCTAGTAGGAATTGTTGGAATTGTTTTGAAGCGTTCTAGTTCTTAGGTGGTTTTGGACCAGCTTCTACAATTTCTGGTGATACACCATCAAACTTTGCAAAGTTTTCCTCAAACATTTGTGCCAATTTTTTTGCTGACAAGTCATATGCGTCCTTGTCAATCCAAGTATTTCTTGGATCCAAAATTTCAGAAGGAACACCTTCTATCTCTAATGGAATATCTAGATTAAACAAATCATCATGTCTATACTTTACAATGTTAAGAGCACCTGAAAGTGCAGCAGTAACCATAGCACGACTGTATTTTATCTTGACTCTCTTTCCTACACCATATGGTCCACCAGACCATCCTGTGTTGATGAGGTATACTACAGTATTATGCTCATTGATTTTCTCACCTAGCAATTTTGCATAAACTGATGCGGGTCTAGGCATGAATGGGGCTCCAAAGCATGTTGAAAATACTGATTTTGGTTCTTTGATTCCTCTTTCAGTACCTGCAAGTTTGCTTGTATATCCCGACATAAAGTGATACATTGCACCCTCTTTGGTTAATCTAGAAATTGGTGGCAAGACACCAAGTGCATCTGCTGTCAAAAAGATTACGACTTGGGGGTTTCCGCCGACACTTGGAATTATTGCACCTGGAATGAAATCTAATGGATATGCAACTCGAGTATTTTCAGTTAATGTGTTGTCATCATAATCAGGTTTGTTGTCATTGAGTACAACATTTTCTAATACTGCACCAGGTTTAATTGCATTCCAGATTTCTGGTTCTGCTTCTTGACTAAGGTTAATACATTTTGCATAACAACCTCCTTCAAAATTAAAAGTTCCATTATCAGACCAACCATGTTCATCATCCCCAATCAATCTTCTATTAGGATCTGCAGACAATGTTGTCTTACCAGTTCCAGACAATCCAAAGAATAATGCCGTATCACCCTTTTCGCCAATATTTGCGGAACAGTGCATTGGGAAAATTCCTTTTTCAGGTAACAGATAGTTCATTACACCAAACATGGATTTTTTCATTTCTCCAGCATATTCGGTACCGCCTATCAAAACAATTTTTCTTGTCAAGTCAATTAGAATGAAAATGTCAGTTCTTGTTCCATCTTCATTTGGAATTGCTTTAAAGTCATTGATACACATTATAGTAAATTCAGGTTCATGGTTTTCTAATTCGTCTTTAGAAGGACGAATGAATAGATTCCTTGAAAACATGTTTTGCCAGACATGATCATTGATTACTCTGATTGGTAATCTGGTATCAGGATCAGCACCAACAAATCCATCAAAAACAAAAAGCTCTTTGTTTTCAACAAATTTTTTCATTTTTTCAAGAATTTTTTCAAACTTTCCACTAGGGAATTGGTGATTGATTTTACCCCAATCAATTGTATCATGAGTTTTATCATCATAGACAATAAATCGGTCATCAGGAGAACGTCCTGTATATTTTCCAGTATTCACAGATAGAGAGCCTGTGGAATTTACAATTCCTTCTTCTCTTTCTGTAGCCAGAGAAACCATTTCATCAACTGTAAGGTTCCTGTGGACTTTGGAAGGATTAATTCCAAATTCTTTCAATTGAGAGGAAAATTTGTCAGTTATAGCATTGCCTAGTACTTGAGTCAAAGGTTTACGCCTCCAAAAATAATTTTTACAATCCCAGGCTTAGTCATGAGATATTTCGATCCGCCTTGAATTTCCTTATTATCTCTTT
>JANQNM010000083.1 GCA_028279625.1 Candidatus Nitrosopumilus sp.
CTTTGCAACAAGAGCAAGACTCGCAGGACATCCTGCAAAGAAGTTCTTTGGAGGATTTGCAGGTGGAACATTATCTGTTGAAGGCGTTGAAGCAAAAGCAGAAGCACAACAAGCTCCTCCACCAACTCCAGAACCACCAAAACCAGCAAAAGGTACTCTTCCAAAAGGATTCGAACAAACACAAACTCAAACACAACAAACAGAAGCACAACAAGCTCCTCCACCACAACAAACTAGCGGTGAAGGAAAATCACGACAAGAGCAACTAGAAGACTATGAAAAAGATTACTTGCAAAGAATCGAACAAGAAAAAGCCGCAGCAGAGAAGGCCTATCAGGAAGCTGTAGAAGCTGAAGTCAAAGCAAGAGCATCACAAACACGTGGTAGCTTACCAAAAGGATTTGAACCAAATCCAATTCCAGAACCAGAACCTGAAAAACCAAAATCTAGAGGCACACTACCAAAAGGTTTCTAATCTTTTTACAACCTTTTCTTTTACTTTATTTTTAATTTAGAAAATCTTCAAGAACTTCTTTTGAATGTCCTTTAGGTTTCACCTTTGGATAACTTTTGAAAATTTTTCCTTTCTCATCTACAAGAAACGTACTTCTCATAACTCCCATGTATTCTCTTCCCATGAATTTTTTCTTTCCCCATACACCAAACATCTTTGAGACTTCTTTTTCAACATCTGCTAACAGTGGATATTTGATTCCCATCTTATCACAGAATTTTTTATGTGAATCGACATCATCTGGACTTATTCCAATAATCTCTATTCCTTCTTTTTGGAATTTTTTATAATCTTTAGAAAATTCATCTGCTTCAGTTGTGCATCCCGGAGTGAAATCTTTTGGGTAAAAGTAAATTGCATGTTTTTTGCCCTTAAAATCAGTAGATTTTACTTTATTCCCATTTGCATCATTAATCTCAAATTTTGGAACAGAATCTCCTTCTGAAATCATATTCTAAAGCAAAATAATCTATAATTAATTACTTTTTGACCTTCTAAGATCAATATTCTAGTCCGAATCTTTTATATGGAAATTGGCGGGGCTGATGCCATGGTCACTCCAAGAAATTGGCTTGCTGAAGCAATTGCCACATTCTGTTTGGTATTCTTTGGTCCACTGTCAGTAATTTTAGCAGTGGTTGCATTTGGAGATGGATTAACAGTTGAAGGAATTATTATGATATCTTTAGGACACGGTTCTGCTATTGCATTAATGGTCTATGCATTTGGACATGTATCAGGTGCACACATCAATCCAGCAGTCACAATTCCAATGATGATCACAAAGAAGATTGGTATTGCAGATGGAATTGGATACATTGTATTCCAAATTATTGGAGCAATAGTTGCAACTGCATCACTTGCAGCAATTTTCCCAGTAATTGGAAAAGAAGTATTCTGGGGTGCACATGGCGGTCCAAGTGAATTAATTAACAACAACATAATGTCTGCTCTTGCACTTGAAATTATCTTCACATTCTTCCTAGTTACAGTAATCTACATGGTTGCAGTTCACAAAAAGGCTGCAGCAGGAATTCATGGAATTACTATTGGTGGAATGGTTTTCGTCCTTCACTTAATTGGTGTCCCACTCACAGGAGCATCAATGAACCCAGCAAGATCATTTTCACCAGCACTAATTGCAGGTGATGCAGGATTGTGGGAAGTTCAATGGCTCTATTGGGCAGGACCAATCATAGGCGGAATCATTGCAGGATTGATAATGAATTATGTCTATGTAAACAAGGCAGAAAAAGAAGCATAATTTTTCAAATACTAACACTTTTAAAAATTTGAAATAGTTTTTTTCATATGAGCTCTGCTGATGAAATCTCAAAAATGTTTCAAACAGAGTCTGAAAAACTCAAAAATTTGATAACTTTAGCTGATTCAAAATCTGATCTGTCTTTGCATGACATTGTTGAGACTTACTATCAAGTCATGAATGTCTCTTCTATGGCTACCATGCTTGTGCAGGAATTTAACGAAAATGAGCACAAATCTCTGCTTGATGAAATCACTGAAATACAAAACTTGATTTCGAAAAAATTCAACTCTCAAATTCATCCTAGAATTTTGACTAATCTCTCAAATTCAATTCAAGAAACAACAAAGAATCTACAATCACAAAGTCAAGGAGAAAAATCAAAAGAGGAAATTGAAAATGAATCTGCAGATTTTGAAGAATTACGAAAACAAATGAGCACTAAAGAATTTGTAGAACAATACGACAAAGGATTATCCCAATGATTGAAGATCTTGCAAAAAATCTTGTTACACTAAAAAAAGAATTTGAAAAAACCTATGATGGCAAAAGCCAGATTCAAGAAGTAATTCCTACTACAAAGTCTGAGTTATTTCCAATTAAACAAGATGATTTAGATCTTTTACATCATTTTGCAACAAAGAATCCTATCTATTACAACTCTTATGAAAAAACAATTGGAGAAATTCCTTGTATTGTTTATGAGGGTGACATCAACAAATACTGGTTGAATAGCATTCAACACGGTTCAAGCCATGCTCCGTTTTCCCCAACATGGGTAATGTCTGCATACATTGGAGCATTACAAGCAAAAGATCTTGGCTTTCAAGAAATTATTGATATTGGTTCAGGTGATGGACGTATTGCATTTTGTGCCAAAGTCTTGGGTTTGGAATCTTACAGTATAGAAATTGATGATTTGTTAGTTGAACTTCAAAAATCACTAACCACAACTTTAGATTTTCATCCATACTGTTCAGATGCAACTACATTTGATTATTCATCACTGAATTTGTCAAAACCAATTTTCTTTATTGGTGGTCTTGCTCAAATGGGTGGGGTTTCTCTTGCTACAGGAGTAATAGAGAAAATTCATTCCATTGGAGATTTGAATTCTGGATGGGTTTTTGCAGGAACACACTCTCAGAAATATACTCCAGATCCAAAAAATGAGGCTGGATGGGGTACTCTAATGGAGAAAAATAATCTAAAATCAATCCATACTGTATCCTTACCCACTGTATGGACTTTTCATGAAACTGAAGAAACTCCATATGTCTTTGCAGAGTCAAACTAATCTTTCGACTAATGTTTGTCTAGAATTTTGATTGATTACCAGTCTTAGTGGCTTTCAGGTAGAACTGAAGAATGATGTGATAATATTTTCCAGGCATCTCCAGTTTTTTTGAAAACAAATGAGAATCTTGCATTAACGGTTTTACCGTCTACTATGAAATTGTATAAACCAGAGTTTACAACTAGTGAATCAGTTTCATGTTTATGTTGTGTGACAATCTCAACATCAACTTGAGATTTTAGTAAATTTTCAAAATATTTCAAAATAAGATCATGTCCAGGACGTTCAATGTCAGAAAAGGTTCCTAGCAATAGTCCCACATCATCGTATAATTCTGCTACTTGGTTAGGATCATTGGTTCGAATTTTTTCAATCCAAGTTTCTAACATACCTGTCATGATTTCACTAAACTCTTTCCCTAAATATTGTTTTTTATTTTTAGTTAGAAATACGCTTTTTGTAACTTACATGTACAGTTCTACTTCTAACTGGGATTTGACTGACACCAATAACACTTTCAGTGATTTCACCTAATTCTTCAATTTCACCAATTCTTACTGCACCTACAACTTGTGTAGTAATCTCTATCGCGGAGTCATTTCATGAAAACGCAATCCAAATTAAGCGTGAACTTCCCAAACTTTTCGGACTCGTTGCATAGCTTGGATAGTGCGAACGCTTGCGGAGCGTTAGGTCGCCGGTTCGAATCCGGTCGGGTCCGCCTACCATCATGCACCTGATATGTTTTCCCAGATTCAAAATTAGTGCATTCATGGTCTGTTTGAGGGAAGTTTTGGAAAAAAATTGACCAATCCTGTTTATAAAAATGAAAAGAATTCAGACGTATAGTTTAACTCATGAAGATAAGATTAGGCATTGTTGATTATATCAACATGCTTCCTGTAGTATATGGTTTAGAAAAGAATAAGGTGAAATTTGACGGAAAAATAATTAGAGGTGTTCCAACTAATCTTAACTCTAGTTTATCACAAGGAATCATTGATGTTGGTTTTATCTCATCTATAGAATATGCACGTGGTAATTACAATTTACTTCCTTATTGTATAAGTTCAAAAAAAACTGTGATGAGTGTTGTATTAGTTTCAAAAGTTCCATTTAAGAAAATTAAATCAATTCAGTTTTCAACAGAAGCTGCTACTTCCGTTATATTACTTAAAATCTTGATGCGTTATGCATACAAACAAAATGTAAGTTATGGTGAAAAAGGTGATGCAGAACTTTTGATAGGAGATCGAGCCTTGAAAATTTTAATCAAAAAACCAAAACATGTTCTTGATTTGGGTAAAGCATGGAATGACTTCTCAAACAAAAATATGGTGTTTGGTGTTTTAGCATCAAGAAAAAATCTCCCTCAAGATAAAATCAAGAATCTTTTAGATTCCATTGACTCATCATACAAATGGGGTCAGAACAATATGGATGAAATTATAGATTATGCTGCAGAGAAAATCAACCTTGAGAGAAAAGTCGTTTCACAATATTATGCTGGTTTGTCTTTTTCTACAGGAATTAGCGAAATATCTAGTTTAAAGGAATTTTACAAATATTCTAAGAAAATTAATGCAATTAAAGAAATCCCATGTTTAGACATTTACAAATAACTGGTTATTTGAATTCTTTTCGAAGCAAATCGTTTACCACTTCAGAGAAACTAACTGATTTTTGTTCTGCTGATATCCTCTTTGCTTGAATTACTCTGATCTTCTTTACGATGTCCTCATCCATTACTATAGTTGCTCTTACTCCCATTTGGAACGATTCATGTATTTGTTATTTTGAAATATCTTAATTGATTTTTTTACAAAACCGTTAAAGAAAACCCAACAGTACCAAATTTGGAATCATCTTTTTTTGAATAGAATTTATACAAAAACAAAAACCATATCTTGTGCAAAAGAATCTAGACTCTTCTGAAATCACATCCTATGAATGGATGCTGGTAAATCAATTCCTACATGAATTAAAACAAATTGATTCGACATGTATCTCAGTTTATTATCCATATGGAAAAGGCAAGGAGACAATCTCATTATTGCAAGAAACAAAGAGAAGTGAATCCTTAGAAAAAATAGAGTCCCAAATTGAAAAAAGAATCAAAGAGCTTAAAGAAAATCCTATTTCTGTAGGAAAATTCACAAAAACTCTCTGTATCTTTGGTTGGATAAAAAATGGCAAAGTAAGAATTAAGGAAATTGGAACATCAAAAAAATTACCATATGTATACATGGCAAGCAAAAAACCCTTTGTCAAACCATTTTATGATATTCTAAAAATTAATCATAATGTTTTACTAGTCACCCTTGATCAAAAAACTGCAAGAATACAAAAATTCCATGGTAATCAAATTTTACAAGAATCCAAAATGAAAATTGATTTACAGGGAAGACACAAAAAAGGTGGACAAAGTCAAGGACGATTTCTAAGAGCAAGACAAACAAAAATTCACGTTTTCTTTAAGAAAATTGCAAAGAAAGTAAAAGCAATGGATTCAAACTCTGAACTTATTTTATTGGGAGGGATTGGACCTGCTAAAACTGAATTTTATGGAGAACTTGACTCAGAATTGGCAAAAAAGTGTCGATTTGTTGAAAATCTATCCTTTTCTACATCATTAAATGATATTGAAACGAAAATAATTCATCACTTGTATCAGCATAGAAGAAAATATGTTGCAGAAATTATTGAAAAATATGAAAAACTAGTCAAAGAGGGACTGACTGCCAAAAGAAATGATGTTATTTACAAGGCATTAGAGATGGGTGCCGTTGATACACTCATTGTTTCAACAGACTATCACTCTAATCCCAAATTCAAAAGTATAATGAAAATGCTAGAGATTGCAAAAAATACTTCTTCTAAAATTGAATTTGCAGCATCTCAAAAAATTATCAAAAAACTTGAAATCGATGATTCAGTTATAGCAATTCTCCGATACAGAATAAAATAATCAAAAATTGCCCTTATCTGTAGGATACAACTCTATTTTTGGACCTAACAATCCTTGTTTTTGAACTACCTTTAACAATCCATCTCTTTCCAAATCTGCTAAAATTGAATCAAGCTCTTTTCCACTCATTCCTGTGTTCTTTTGTATGGCCTCAAATGTGTTGACTCCACGATTTAATTCCCTGAGAACAATCTTGTCTTTTTTTAGATTCTCTTCTTTAATTTCAGGACTTGTCTCCATCTGAGGCTTTCTATATACATCAAATTTTGATTCAAACTCTCTTTGTTGTGTTGGATTGTTCTGCATTTTTCTTCTGGCAATTATTCTGGGGATAATTCTAGCAAGTGGAATTGCTAAAAAAATTACCAAATAAATCCATGAAAAATTGGGATCTGCCATCTAATAATAATACACAAACACATGATAAATCTGTTAAGTGACTAGTAATCTAATGCTAAAATGCTATAATGGTATAATAATAGTAAAAGCTTAGTAATTATAATTGTCAAAATACCAATCTCCCAAAGTTAGCGTAAACATGAATGCCGCAAAAGGCGTGGCCATTGGAATTGTAATTTTAATCATTATTGGTGTTGTTGCATTTGCATCTGTCAAAATAGTTGATGCAGGACACAGAGGAGTTTTACTCCATTGGAATGCTGTTGATTTAACACAACCACCATTAGAAGAAGGCCTTCATTTTGTAGTTCCATTTCAAGATGAAGTCATAGATATAGAGGTACGTACGCTAAAATATGAAAAAAACACTAGAAGTGCATCAAAAGACTTGCAGACAGTAGAGACTACTGTTACAGTAAACTATCATCCAGATAAAGAATCAGTACACAGACTCTACAAGAATCTTGGATTAGATTACGAGAACAGAGTAATTCAACCTGCAATAGAGGAGACAGTAAAACAAGTTACTGCCAATTATAATGCTGAAGAACTAATCACTAAAAGACCTCTAGTCAAACAAGACATTGAATCCTCTATTAGAGAAAGATTGAATCAATTTGAAGTTGTAACTGAAGTAATCTCGATTACAGACTTTGAGTTCTCTCCATTATTTGCTCAAGCCATTGAAGCTAAAGTAGAAGCAGAACAAAAAGCATTGAAAGCAGAAAATGACTTGCTAAGAATTGAAGTAGAGGCCAAACAACGAGAAGCAAATGCTATTGGTGTGGCAAATGCAAACATTGCTGAAGCCAAAGGTGAAGCAGAAGCAATTGCAATAATCAACAAAGCCCTAGCTGAGAATCCAAATTATTTGGAATGGCTCAAGACCCAAGCTTGGGATGGAAAACTTCCACTAGTAGTTGGTGAAGGCGGAACTCCATTTATTCAGATTCCAGTAACTCCATAGATTCTCTATTCTTTTTGATGTTTAGAATCTCGGATAGCATCATACATTGTAAGAAACTCATCAGGACCGTTTCTTCTATAATTTTTCTCTAATGCCACAATTTCTTTATGCGAAATTTCTTCTCCTTTGCTTTGATAATATTCTTTGATGATCTGAGAAGGAGTTTTTTTGATATTGTATTTTTGAAGTGCTAGGTTTACTGCTCTTTTGCACATCAAATCAAAGATCAGATATTTGTAAACTAGATATCCTGATAGTCCTACAATTGCTACAATAATTATTGGAATGACTAGCGGTGATGCCATATTACTACTACCTCATTTTGATATTTCATTGTTGTTTAAGTAGGTATATTTATCCACAATTTAAGAAAAATCTCTTTTTTCTAATCAATTGTATCTTGGAATCAGAAATCAAAAATGAAATTTGATTGCTTTCCTTAAATTTAGTATGCGCGTAATAATAGTAAGGAAATGTTAAAACAAAAAGAATCCAAGAAACCGCCACGACTTGCAATACTTGCATTGATGGCTGTAGGAACTGCAGTAGTTCTTGTTTTTACTCTCACACCTTGGAATTTTATTCCTACTGAGGTGACAGAGGACATTACTGTACTTGCAATTAATGAACATGGCTGTGTTGGAGAATCCCAATACGGCGTTAGTGTTGTTGTGCCTGAATGTGATGCAAAAGTTGGCGATGTAGTATCTGCAACATTTTATGTTCCTTCTATGGAATTGAATGAATACTACGACAGATTACAAGATAGAGTTGATGCAGTTCAACCATGACTCTATCCTTTTTTTTGAAAATCAGTGTTTCATTGTCAATACATGACAATGTGATTTATGATGAATTTGATTGATAATATCATCATGATGATTGGCCTCAATAATTGAAAGTTTTGGATAATCTACAACCAACAAATCTATTTTATGCTCTTTTACATAATCAATTACCCAGTGAGCAATTGCATCTGTCAATGCAAATTTCGTATTAATTTTAACTCCTTCTTTTGCTGCTAATTCTTTCCATTTTTTCAATTCATCTTTGATTTTTTTTGTTTGGCTTTCAGTAATTTTCTTGTCTGATTCTGTTTCAAAAAAGTAAAACTTTGGAGGAATTTTATAAACACATTCTATTACAGACAAATTGGCATCAAATTTTTTGGCTAATCGTAACCCCATTTCAAAGGATTTTTTGGTATGAGTTGGGGTGATAATGGCCACTGCGATATTTTTGAACATTTCTTTCTAGTGTTAATTTGTAGATTGTTATATTATTTTGCTAAATTCATTAAGACGTAAATTTTGAGGATGTCATGGATGGTGACGCATGGAATGACATGTCCTCAGAGTATGACAACTGTGTAGAGAATAACCCCCACCATGTAATTTCTAATTTTATTGAAGAAGAAATTACAATTATCGCAAATTTATGCAAGAAGATCATCAAACCTGATAAAAAATACACCATTATCGATATGGGCTCTGGAACTGGCAGAGTTTTGTTTTCTTTAAAAAAGAGATTGGATGATTCTGTCTCTTTTTATGGTATTGATGCGTCAGAACCCATGATTCAACTATCAAAACAAAAACAATCTAAACTAAACCTCAAAAATATTTCATTCCTGCATCATGATGTAACAGATCCTAAAATTGATGAATTTTTTGATGATTCTACAAAGATTCCAATGTGTGTATACAATACAATCGGTGTAATTCCTCATCAAAAGAGACAACAGTTCTTTGATAATATGTTAAGACTGGCAGGACAAGACGGATTTACATTAATTTCGGCATTTAATGGAGATGATTTTGCTTTTGCTGCACCACAAATCTACAATCCCATGAAAAGTATGGTAAAAAGAATTGATGAGGATTCATTTGATGAACAAAAATTAGCATTTAGAAACAGTCTTGGATACTATAGTCAGTGGTTTACAAAAAACCAAATCAAAGATTTACTAAAATCAACTGCTGACCCAATTCCAATACAAGTTCCAATTAACAATAAAGCCCAAATTCTTGGTCATGTTTTTGTTGATAGGGTACTATGATGTCAGAATCTATAGAATCTTTACTCAAAAGCGGTCAAACATCATTGAATTTAGGAAATCCAAAAGACGCCATGGTATTCTATGATCAAGTTCTTGCAATAGACCCACAACATATTGAAGCTTTGCTAAAAAAAGGACATATCTTAGGAAAGCTTGCTAGATACCAACAAGCAATAATTCATTACGACAATGTTCTTTCTCAAGAAGAAAATCTCTTGGCATTACTTAACAAAGGATTGGCTCATCATTACATTGGACAATGTGATGTTGCCATTGATTGTTTTGACAAAGTTTTGAAAGATAAACCAAAAAACACAACTGCCCTTTACAACAAAGCATCTTCTCTTGTTAAATCTGGACGAATCGATGATGGTTTGAAAATTTTGTCTGATGTTATCAAATTAGATTTTTCATTTAAGGCAAAAGCCAAGTCTGATATTGACTTTGAAGGTATTAGAAAACTCAACGAGTTTAAAGAAATTACAATTTAAGGCACAGTCTTTCTAGTTTTTTTGCTTGATGACAGCAAAAATTGCCTTTGGTAATGGATTCATTCGGCAATAGTAAACAGTTGGTCTAATGCTATTTACATCAAAATTACTCTCAAAAGCATCCAATACCTCTTGCTCAGAAAACTTGTTTGGTCCTCTTCCTTCAGATAACGTTGTATCTTCTTTACTCATGACTTTCAAAAACAATGTACCGTCATCTTTTAGAATTCTCTTAATTTGATTGAGATATTTCTCTCTCAATGAGGCATCAAATACATGAAAACACCCTCTATCCAAGATAAAATCAAACTCATTATCTGCAAAAGATGATTCTAAAATATCATCTACTACAAAATTTACATTCTGTGCAAGTTTGGCCGCTTTCTCTATTGCATTTTTTGAAATATCTGCCCCTGTTGATTCAAATCCTAATTTTGCTAACTGAATTGCTTGTGTTCCAGGACCAGTTCCTATATCTAAGAATTTTCCGCCTGAAATATTTCTGGACTTGATTTCTTTTTCTAAATCAAGATCCAACTCTTTTTCGTACCATGGCATCTCTTCTACCTTATTTTCTTTGTAGTACAAATCCCAATCATCAATTTCTTTTCCACTATCATCTGAAACCATTTTAAATTACCTTCAATCTTTGTATGATTCTATCATACTTGATAAATTTTCTGCAAACTCATTTGTGTTGATCTCAGGCTCTGTTGTAATGTATAGAAAATAGTTACTACTCAATGGAAATGAAAATCTCTTCACCTTTTCATATTCGGCCATTGCGTATTTTCCTTCGCCAATGTTGTTTGCAAATTGATCACGAACAAACCATGCGTCGCGAATTTGTTTTAATGATTTTTGTTGTTCCTCTTCAGAAAGATAATTGCTAACTCCTTCTCTTTGACCTCCAAAAGCAATCTCTCCTGCCTTGTCTACAATTGTGACAAATCTTACCTTGTCATCAAAATTCATGATTGTGTTGTAGAGATTGTAGAATTTTTTGCCATTTGAGATCATATGAGCTTAAGAATTCATGATATGATAAAAACTTTCGACCATTTTGAAACTGAGAAATGGCTCTAGTCAAATTTTTGAGCAACCTTTTTTGTTGATTAGAACATGGTAATATTGTGTCCGACAACAAATTTCCAATTGATGAAATAAAAAAGCAGATTCAGGATATACTTTCTGAGCCTGAAATTCGTTTTTGTGGATTAATTGATAGTACTGGTGAACTAGTTGCAGGAGAATTCAAGGATGGTGTAATTCCCTTTGAAACTAATTCTAAAAGAAAACAGGTCTATCAAGAATTGGCACATAGAGTTGCAAACAGACAAGGCTTTGATTCTAGTATGGGCAGGGTAAAGTATTCTGCTTCTAGACGAGAAAATGTAGTTATGATGAGTTTTCCAATTGGTAGATACATTGTCATGTTAACTGCAGAACCGGGAGTCAACATTGATCGTTTAGCATGGAAAATTATCTACAAACTAGAGCACCAATGGTCTGAATTTTACGGATTCTAGACTTTCTTAAACAAGTTTTTCATCTTTTGATTCTTCTTTGGTTGAGGTTTTTCGTTTGGATATCCAATTGAAATTATTGCTACAGGTTTTAGTTTTGTTCTAATAATTTTAGCAACTTCTTTTTCTTTGAAGTGTCCTATCCATACACTTGATAACCCTAGTGACGTTGCTGCTAGTTGTGCATAAGTTGCCGCAATTGTAGCATCTTGCACTGCAAAGAGTTTTTCTCCCCTAGTCCCTACAAATTTTACTCTCATTGGATCAGAACAAAAAACAAGAACTAGACTATTGTTGGCATATCCTTGGTCATGTGTTGCTTTGACAAGTTTCTCTTTTTTCTTTGAATCTACTATTTGATATACTCGATAATTTTGTGAACCCATTGCAGATGGTGCCATCCAACATGCTTTCAAAATTTTTTGTACCTTTGATTTCTCGACTGGTTTTTCAGAAAATGTTCTTACTGAACGTCTCTTTTCTACAGTTTTGAAAAATGACATAATGAATATTTTTCATACTTTGATTATATTGTTTCCAAGTTTCTTATCGTTGAAACTGTCTTTCAATAGTAAAGGAATGGTCACCTGCAAGAAGTCTCTTTTTGCCTAAATTGACTTGAAAATTTTATGGATAAGATATGAATTTCTTAAATATTACAAGATCTAATGGCTGTAATGAGTCGTGAAGATTTCGATTATTCATCAATTCAAGTCCAAGAAATAATGGCCAAAGCCCTAATCACTGTAAATCCTGCTACCACAGCACTACAAATAGCAAAAATGATGGAGCAAGGAGGAATAGGAGCAATAATTGTCAAAGATGGAGACAATCTAGTTGGAATCATTACTGATAGAGATTTTGCAACAAAAGTAGCTGCAAACAATATGCCATTAGATACACCTGTTGAGAAAATAATGTCGTCCCCTCTTATCACAATTAATCATGATGAGAAAATTTCAACAGCAGCAGAAATCATGAGCACTAAAAAAATTAGAAAGCTTGCAGTATCAAATCATGGAACCATAGTTGGAATTATCACTTCAACTGATTTGGTAAATCAACTTGCAAAATAACTAAAACGTCTTGTCTTTCTAAGAAATATTGTGACTGATGCCATATAACATGCAGTTGCAATTACTTCTGAAATTAATGATGCAAGATATGGTTCTATTCCAATTTCAAGAAAATAATATAATGTTGGCCAACGTATTCCAAGATAAATAATCTCTCCAACTCCAAATGAAGATACTATTACTAAGAGTTCTTTTTTGATTAAACTTGATTTCATGTTTCTGTACCGTTCAATATTGTCCCAATAAAACAAAACAGAAAAGATTCCAAAGTATACAGCATATCCTATAATTATTGTAAATGTTGTATTGACATAATTTTCCTGATCAGATAGTAATTGTGCTGCAACTGCTGAAATAATTGCAGACACAATAAAACAAATTAAGAAACTTCTATTGATCTGCAATAACTGCTGGTTTAGTTTCATGATTTCTATTGTTCATAACTAATATTTTGTGTTAACTCTTTGGAAATACATGAAAAAAAGATGTGAGTGGGCAAAAGAAGAACCAAACATCTCATATCATGACAAAGAATGGGGACGACCACAACATGATGATCAAAAATTATTTGAATTTCTAATTTTAGAGGGTGCCCAAGCAGGACTATCTTGGACCACTATTCTGAATCGAAGAGAAGGATATCGAAAGGCATTTTCTGATTTTAATGCCTCCAAAGTCTCAAAATTCACTCAAAAACACATCCAAAAACTGCTAAAAGATGACTCTATCATAAGAAATAGGCTCAAAATCAACTCTGCAGTAAACAATGCAAAGCAGTTTCTCAAAGTCCAAGATGAGTTTGGCTCTTTTGACAAGTATCTCTGGAGTTTTGTAAATCATAAACCAATCAAAAACAAATTCAAAAAATACTCTGATTTACCTGCATCTACTGAGATTTCTGAGAAACTAAGCAAGGATCTCAAAAAACGTGGATTCAGCTTTGTTGGACCGACAATCTGTTATGCTCTAATGCAGGCAATTGGAATGGTCAATGACCACACATCAGAGTGTTTTAGATATCAAAAATGATGATTGTCTTTGTATTTGCGCTTTAATGTAGTATTTACAAAATTTTAGGTTATATGCCAGATTTTTGAAGGTATTATGATCCTGATGAATCAAAGATTTTCTGCTTTTGCAAAGACTGCAGGACCCGGGGTTTTGTTTGCAAGTACTGCCATTGGCGTATCTCATTTAATCCAATCAACTCGTGCAGGTGCAGATTTTGGCTTGTTAATTCTTGGATTTGTCATTGTAGCTACACTGCTAAAGTATCCATTCTTTGAATTCGGTTCGCGTTATGCAAATTCCACACAAACAAGTATCATTGATGGTTACAAAAAACTTGGTCGACCTGCATTATGGTTGTATTTTCTGTTAACTATTGGTTCAATGTTTTTTGTTACTGGTGCAGTAGGATTTGTAACTGCAGGATTTTTTGAGAATCTTTTTGGAATAGACTTTCTAGGTGAATGGACGTTGGTAATTTTATTTGCAATATGTGTTGGTATACTGGCAGTTGGAAAATACAATGCACTTGACAAACTAATTAAGATTATAGTAATTGTTTTGATTGTTTCAACAGTAACTGCATTTTTACTTGCACTGTATAATGGACCAATAGAACCAGTAGAAGGATTCATTGAAAAAGAATTATGGAATATTTCTGGAATCTTTTTCTTACTTGCATTGATGGGATGGATGCCCGCACCACTTGATATTTCTGCTTGGAATAGTCTATGGACCTTAGAGAGAACAAAGCAGACAAACTATCGACCAAAACTCAAAGAAACTGTATTTGAATTTCGATTATCGTATCTAATCACAGGAATTCTAGCAATAATGTTTGTAACATTAGGATCTTTCATGTTTTTTGGTTCTGGTCAAGAATTACCAAACAACAATGCACACTTTGCACATCAAGTTGTTACAATGTACACTCAAACCATTGGCGAGTGGAGTTACATCATCATTGCTGCTTCGGCATTTACCGTGATGTTTGGAACCATCATTGCTGTATTAGATGGCTATTCAAGATCATTGCAAAGGTCAGTAGAGTTGATTTTTACCAAAAAAGAGACTCAAATACGAACAAAATTTCGAACATTTTACGTAATTTTCTTGCTTGTTATTGCAATTGGTGCAGTATTCATTATTCTTGAATTCAAAAGTAATCTAAAAGAACTTGTTGACTTTGCAACTGTACTGTCATTTTTGATTGCCCCAATAATTGCAATTTTTAATTTAAAACTAGTTACTGGAAAAAATCTTCCTAAAGATGCGCAGCCATCTACTTGGTTGAAAGTTTTGAGTTTTGCAGGAATAATCTTTTTGAGTGGATTTGCACTGTTCTTTATCTTTACAAAATTTTTCTCATGATTTCTTAAATCATATCTAAGAATCACCAAATTGTTTAAATTTAATTTTTACATTCTGTTTTTTTATGAAATTAATCTTTTTTACATTGATTCCGCTTATCCTTTCAATAGGAATAATTCCTGCAATTTCATTAGATGTAAATGCTGAATCTATTGAAATTAGTTCTCCCAGAAAACAAATGCAAGATGGAATTGCCGCTAAAGATGTAATTTGTAAATCTGGATTGACTTTGATGATTCGTAGTACAGGAGTTGCTGCTTGTGTCACCCCTACAACTGCTGAAAAATTAGTAAATGCAGGATGGGGAATTATTGAACAAGATGCAACTATGAAAGAAATTACAAATGATTTAGATGAATCATTTTCATTATCTCCAACTGAATTAGATCAACAAATGACTCTTGATCCTAACCTCATAGTAATTGATATGCGAGATCCAAATTCATACATGAATGGATACATTGAAGGTTCTGCAGTTGATGTGATGGAAGGTGCAACATTAGATAAGAGAATTAAAACAATGTTTAGTAGAATTCCTGAAGTTGTAGATGTAACTCATGTTGTACTTGTCGATGATTCTGAAAGCAAAGCATTAGAATCTGCACAAATAATGAATGATGCAGGAATCAAAGCATCTTATCTTATAGGCGGAATTGAATCTTGGGATAATGATCTTTCAACAAAAATGACTCCAACTACGACATCTTCAGAAAAATTATACCAACAATTGCAAAATCAAGATGATGTCTACCTTCTTGATGTAAGAGAACCCTCTGAACTAGAAGTAACTATGATTTCTGGAAGCAAAAATATTCCACTAGCTGATATCTTCATTGAAGAAAATTTATCTGAAATTCCAACTGACAAACCAGTAGTAGTAATTTGTGGTTCTGGCAATCGTGCTACCATTGCAACATATGAGTTGGCACAACACGGAATTGATTACCAGGTTTTAGATGGTGGAATAATTGCTTGGGATAAATACTTGGAAGAAAACAATCTATCCTGATTGAGAGTAATCTTTTCTTGTGCTGGATTCACCAGTGACCCTATAAGCTCAGCCTTAGCAAGTTTTTTTAACAGAAAACAATCCAATACTTTTGAAAATCATGCGAATTTCTCAAAAAATGAAAAAATCTCTCAATGATCAAATTGCTATGGAGGCTGCAGCCTCTAATAGTTACTTGGCAATGGCTTCATGGTGTGAAGTCACTGGATACCAAGGAGGAGCTGATTATTTTTACGCACAATCTGATGAGGAAAAAACTCACATGCTAAAAATAATTCATTACCTAAATGATATTGGAGCTACCGCAACAATTCCTGCAGTTAAAGCACCAACAAGCTCTTTCAAATCTTTGGAAGGAATTGTTAAAACTGCTCTAAAAAACGAACAAGCTGTTACAAAAGCAATTCACAAAATGGTTGAACTCTCACACAAAGAAAAAGATCATTGTACATACGCATTTTTAGAATGGTTTGTCAACGAACAAGTTCAAGAAGAAACAAAGTTTGAAACTATACTGCAAAAGTTTGATCTTCTTGGAAGAGACAAACTAGGAATTAATGAAGTAGACAAATTCTTAGCTGCCGAAGCTGGCGATTCATCCCCACCTGCAGCTTAGAACTTTTTTCTAAAATAATTAATACTGCATTG
>JANQNM010000014.1 GCA_028279625.1 Candidatus Nitrosopumilus sp.
AATCATCTTATATTTTGAAATGGTTTTTGCAGTTTTTCTTAAAATAGAATTTGAAAAGCATTCTGAGCAAAGATTCTCTCCTGAATATTTTCTAGTATAAACTGCCTGTTCTTCACATCTATCACATTTCATGAATTCAGACTAGATTTTTTCATTAATGATTCTTTAGGTCTTCCTAAATTGTGAACCAACCAGATTTAATATATGATAAGGCAATGTTTAGACCAAATAATGCAAAAGTAAATGCGTAAATTCCCCACATTACTACGTTGATTGCTTTTTCAGATATCTTCTGATCAATTATCGTGTGGATGAATTTTCCTCCATCTAGTATTGGTAAAGGAAGCATATTGATGATTCCAATAAAGAATGAAATCATCCATAACCAAAGCAAAAACATAGAGACATTCGGATCATTCCACTCTATGAAATTCATTACAGGTTTGTATGCAAATGAATTGTCTCTCATAATTCCTATTAATCCTCTTTCAGGATCATCAGGTGATTCCATAATCTCTACATTGAAATCTAATGGTTGGCCGTCTCTAAGAACCGAAACACTTGCAACTTCTCCCGGACTAAGACTTGGAAAATCAACTGGACTGAAAATCGGTATGTCATTTATTGAAGTAATGATGTCATTTCCCATCATTCCAGCTTTTTCTGCTCCTGAACCTTCAATTATTGAAAGAACTAAAACACCCTCAGGTAAATCATAAAATGTACTTAGAAGTGGTTCAGGTAATACCATTGCAAAAAATGGATTTGTTAATAATATAGCACCTAAAACAAATGCAAAAATTACATTTGATGTGGCGCCTGCTCCAATAACTCTCAACTTTGAAATTTTTCTTGCTTTACCAAATTCTTCTTCATCTGGTTCTACAAACCCTGCAAACATCGCAATAAAAATTGCAAATCCACCAGTTTTGATCTTTATTTTTTCAAGAGCTGCAACAATACCATGAGCACCTTCGTGAATCACTAATACAATTGGTATTGATAGTAGAAAGTATGTTATCGAAGCTGAAGATGTTAAAGTTACTCCTGGAATAAGTACTGTTAATTCAGAAAATTCTGTTTGTGCAACAAAAAAGTTTGAAACATTGTTTAGCAAAAACCAAAATGCAAAACCCATCATTATGAAACCTGAAATCACGCTAACATCTGCAAAAACTCTAATTCCCCTCTTCGTTCTTCCTAGAATTTTTACAAGAATTGAATTGACCTTTTTGTTTTTGTATGTTAAACTGTATGCTTTGATTTCAAAACCATATTTTTCTAATTTTAGACCTTTTGCTATTGCGACAATAACAACCCAGGCAATTAAAACATAGATAATCGAATTCTGAGTAATAAAATCAAGTTCCAAACTAATTGTTAATTTTTTAAAGTACGTACATTTATCGGTTACTATGAAACCAGTGGTAATTATCTCAACTTATCCAGACAAAAAGTCTGTCACAAAAGTTGCACACACAATTGTAAAAGACAAGACAGCAGCTTGCGTTAACATTTCTAAAATCTCATCAATTTATTCATGGAAAAACAAAATTGAAAATTCCTCAGAATATATTGCAATTTTTAAAACCACTGCAAAAAATAAGAAATTACTAAAACAGAAAATTAAAGAAACTCATCCATATGATGTTCCTGAGATTGCAGAGGTTACTGTTACTTCTATAAACAAACCATATCTTGATTGGCTAATAGAATCCACAAATTAGGATTCTATTGCATATCTCAACAAAGACACCAGACCTCCTAATCCTGTTACTCTAAGACCAATGTCTGTAGTTGAATCTACACTGTAAATTTTAACTCCTTTACTCTCAGCATCATTAAGAAAATCAACCATTTTCTGTTCATTATCTTCTTGAATTGCTTTGTCTGAGAATACAAGAGATTCAACTGCCCCCATTTGGTTTGCGTAAAAGGTTTCATTGAATCCCATAGTAAATTTTTTACTCTTTTTATTTGCCAAAAGCATTACTTCATCAATAATTGATGAGGCCTTTGCAAGATTACTGTCAGACATAATTTCTTTCATTGTTTGTGACTTTGTGAAAGTATAGATCCCATCTTCTCCTCCTGAATCAATTCCTTCAACAACTTGAATGTTGTATTTTTGAGATTTTGTAAGAAAATTTGCACATTTTTTCTTAGTTTCTCCTGGTCCAAAAATAATAACTGAATCTCCTTTCTTGAAAATTGTTGAAATTGCTTTTTGTATTTGCTCAAAAAATTTTTCTATATTGAAATTTGTTTTGTAACGTTTTCCACCAGAACCTGAATAAAGATTAGGTAAAAATTCTAAATGAGTTCCACGCAATCTTGCAATTCCGCAGTCTGCTGTATCTACAGCCACAAGAATAAAGCCAATTTGATTATTGCTTGATTCTAAAAGATTTTTCTCTATAGGTGACCATTTCTTTTTAGAAATCGTTATTCCATCATTTACTTTTAAAATAAATGAATGATGTGAACCATGTGGAACTGCTTCATTACTTGATTCAGAAATTGTTCCACCAACTCTTAGTCTATCTAAAACATCATCAAGAGAAATTTTTTCCACCGTTAATGCAATTCTTACTTTAATTCTTTCACCTTTGTCTGGTCTTGAATAATCTTTATCTTGTTTTAGTACTCTAGTTGTATCTCCAATTACTTTGTCCCTTTCCTTAATGATACGACGAAGATTTAGAAGATCATCAGAATCTTCTGGAATTACTGAAATTGAATTCTCATCTATAGTCTTTGTAATCATGATGTTTTTCTAGCTTACAACAAGAAAAGAGTTTAGCTTGTAACTTCGTTAGTTTTTGTTTCTTCAGATTTCTTCTTTAGATAACTTTCAACCCAATCCAAAGTAAGCACTCCTGATTCTGCTAGGTTTGTAAGAGAATTTGCAGATGCCTCTCCAGTTACTTTACCATGGTTTCTTTTTAATTGACGCCATTTTAGAGCTGTATTTCCACTTTTTGAATTATAAATAATTCCAAGAACATCTCTAGCATTTACAAATGTAATGTCTCTGATTTTCTTTAACGTTACTTTATCAGCTGCTTCAACGTAAATTGATCCTAAATCCTCTTCTCTTTCTGCAAATACTTCAAAGTCATCCAAATAACTTCTTGGAGCATAAGATTTGCATGTACTTGATATGATGAATCTTCTAAAACTTTCCACCGAAGCAGGAGTATCAATTGCAACCATTTTGAATGATTGAACTATTAGCCATTTATCAAGCTTCTTGAAAGACTCAAAAGGTATCTGCCTCAAATATGGCTGCGGGCAGTGATGAACCTATCCCTTTGAATGATGATGAGGATCTTGAGTTCTGAGCCTGCCTTAGGATTTTAATTGATGATAATTATTGGAAAAATATGAAATCTCTAACAGAATATCTAACGTTTAATGTTTCAACGCGCAGAGCATTTGTCAATATTACTCCTGATATCAGAAAACTAGTTACTGAAAGTAAAGTTCAGGAGGGACTATGTCTTGTAAATGCGATGCACATCACTGCAAGTGTATTCATTAATGACAACGAAGGTGGTTTACTACACGATTATGAAAAATGGTTAGAAGGACTAGCTCCTCACGAACCAATTGATCAATACCGACATAACGATACTGGAGAAGATAATGCTGATGCTCATCTTAAACGACAAGTTATGGGTAGAGAAGTAGTTGTAGCAATAACAAATGGCGAATTAGATTTTGGCCCATGGGAGCAAATTTTCTATGGAGAATTTGATGGAAAAAGACCAAAAAGAGTTTTAGTAAAAATTATTGGAGAATAACTCTTTATCCAGAATCAACATACCCGAATGATGATTTTAGACGATATGTCTTTTAGATATCTAAAGATGATTTACAACATTCGCCCATAGGAATGTCATGATTATGTGGACTTTTTCTTGGATGTTTTAGCATTGTACACAAAGCATCTGTGAATTGTTTATTCATGTGATGTTCAATTCCACAAACCATTTCTTCATCTATTTCTACTTTAAGTGCACTATCCATTAGAACTTCTAACAATCTACTATTTCTCATCATACTTGTACCTATTTTCTCACCTTCTTCTGTGAGTCTTACTCCTGCTTTGTTGTAAGTAACTAAATTCTGAGTATTTAGTTTCTTGAGCATTTGAACAACGCTTGGTTGTCTAACGTTTAGCGTCTTAGCTATAGTGCTAATTTTGGGATCTTCTCCTCTTTCTTTTAATAACCAGATTGCTTTGATATACATCTCAACATGTTCTGCTTCAGCAGTTCCTACAAACAGAACTTCGTCATTTAATGCATCCATGCTATACCTTCTTTGAATCTTTTAATAAATATTCGAAGTAGGAACGTGCAAATCCTGCCAATCCTGCATGATCTGCCCAAATTGCAACAATATCAGAAGATGCTTCCCCTCCTATCTCTGGACCTAGTAAAATTACAACATATCTTTTATCTGAAATTATTCCTCCACCAAACAATCCTTTCTTGATTTTTACAGTTGCAACACGTTTGATTGCCTTGATTGATTCTTTATCCATCTTATCTGAAGTAAGAATTGTAATTTCTACTCCTTTGTCATGTAACGATCTTAATTTTGGAAGTGCCTGTTTTACTAACTCTTCTCCAGCTTCAGGCAATGCAATCATTACCTCATTTCTACAAGTCTCAACCATTTCCAAAATTTTTGCTGCAATGTTGATTGCTCCTGAAAGAACCCAAATATCTGGTCTTTCACTTGTTCCACTTTTCTCATAAAGTGGAACCAGTTCGTTTAAAATGACATTTTGATTCTGTGAAAACTCTGTTTCCATTTTTTGTTTAGTTGTCTCTAATCCTGTTGATGGTGATTTTGCAAAATATTTTGTTGGTCTTGAATCATCTGAGCCAATCCATCCTTTCTCTTCTAGTGTTCCTAATACTTCGTAAATTTTTGAGTATGGCACTCCTGATTTTTGACTAAGATCTGATGCAGTCAATTCCCCTGCTTTGAGCAATGCAGAAAATGTTCTAATTTCATAACTTGTAAGGCCAATTTTTTCTAGGGCTTTTCTTGTCTTGTCAGATATGCTCATGCGATCTAGTCGATCAGTTTTGATATTTAAATCAGATATGCCTAGCTCCTAAATTCCACACGGGGGCAAGTATGAAATGCATTATATAGTATTTCAGAAAAATGCCCATTGTAGGCATGGCTCTAATTCAAATTTCAAACCAATCGACTAAAAATTTAGGTAAAAAGTCCACCATCAGATTCACTCAAAGTATCTGTCCAGACTGTAACATGATTCTGGATGCAGAGATTTTTGAGAGAGATAACAAAGTCTACATGTCCAAAGTTTGCCCAACCCACGGTGAGTGTGAAGAACTATACTTTGGATCTTATGATATGTACAAGAAATTCAGTACATACTGGATGGATGGAAAAGGTGCACATGCTCCAAATGTAATGATTGACAAATGTTCTTGTCCAAACAACTGTGGATTGTGCTCAAACCACTTGTCTCACAGCGGACTTGCAAACATGATTGTAACTAACAGATGTGATCTTACCTGTTGGTATTGTTTCTTTTATGTTAAGAAAGGTCTTGAAGGTGCTT
The DNA here is from genome assembly GCA_028279625.1 of Candidatus Nitrosopumilus sp. Classification (GTDB taxonomy): domain Archaea; phylum Thermoproteota; class Nitrososphaeria; order Nitrososphaerales; family Nitrosopumilaceae; genus Nitrosopumilus. The sequence continues at coordinate 5,612 of JANQNM010000014.1, forward strand.
ACATGTACGAACCTGATCATACTCAAGTAAGAGCTATGATGAAAACTCTAAAAGCCGAAAGACCAATCCCAGGAAACTCTATGCAAATTACTGGTGGTGAGCCAATGCTTAGAGATGACATTGCTGATGTTATCAAAATTATGAAAGAAGAAGGTGTTGATCATATTCAGATGAACACTAATGGTATTAGACATGCAATGGATCCAGAAGCAGGAAGAGAGGTAAGACTTGCTGGATGTAACAACTTGTATCTTTCCTTTGACGGTGTAACTCCAAGAACAAACCCGAAGAATCACTGGGAGATTCCATATGCACTTGATACTTGCAGAAAGACAGGAACTACTGTAGTATTTGTTCCAACAGTAATCAAATCAATTAATGATCATGAACTAGGTGGTATCATTAGATATGCACAAAAGAACATGGATGTAGTTCACGCTGTAAACTTCCAGCCAGTATCCCTAACTGGAAGAATGGGTAAAGGTGAACGTGAAAAATATAGAATCACAGTTCCTGATTGTATTCAAAGAATTGAAGAGCAAACAAATGGTGAAGTAACTACTGATGACTGGTTCCCAGTTCCAAGTTGCATGCCATTAACAAATGTCATTGAAGCATTCTCAAACAAACCAAAATACGAATTATCAATTCACTTTGCTTGTGGTGCAGGAACATACATCTTTGAAGATGAAGAAACAAAGAAATTTGTTCCATTAACAAAATTCTGTGACATTCAA
>JANQNM010000028.1 GCA_028279625.1 Candidatus Nitrosopumilus sp.
AAGTTCTTGTACCACCATCAGAAATTATTGGAATACCATGATCTCTTCCAATTTTTGCACAATCCATTACTGCAGTTAATTGTGGAACACCAGAGCCAGTAATTACCCTAGTAATACAAATCGAACCAGAACCTACACCGACTTTTACTGCATCAACTCCTGCTTTGATTAAATCTTCAGCACCTTGAGCAGTTGCAATGTTACCAGCAATTAATTCACAATCAGGAAATGCTTTTTTGATATTTCGAACTGTGTTTAATGCGTTTTCACTGTGTCCATGTGCAATATCAACAACTAGTACGTCAGTACCTGCTTCCAAAAGAGATTCACTTCTTTCTAAAAAGTCACCTTTTACACCAACTGCAGCTCCAACAAGTGGTCGTCCTTTCTTGTCTTTTGAAGCATTTGGATAATCTGTGTTGTGTGTGATATCTTTACTTGTAATCAATCCTTTAACTAATCCTGATTCATCAGTAATTGGTAATTTCTCTATTCTATGTTTATGTAAAATTTCTTTTGCTTCATCTAATGTAACTCCAGGTTTTGCTGTAACAACATCTTTTGTCATAACATCTTGAATTGTATGATTTGGATCAGCAAATAGTAAATCTCTTTCAGTTACTATTCCTATCAATTTTGAGTTAGAATCAACAACTAATAGACCTGAAATTTCTTTGTCTTCAGCATAGTCTACGGCATCTTGAACTGATTTTTCAGGAGAAATGGAATAGGGGTTTTCAATCATTACACTGCCTGAACGCTTTACTTTAAGAACTTCATTGGCTTGTTCTTGAATTGTTAAAAATCTATGAATAATTCCTATACCTCCAGCACGTGCCATAGTAACTGCCATAGAAGATTCAGTAACAGTATCCATGTTTGCACTGACAAAAGGAATGTTAATTGAGATATTTCGGGATAATTTTGTGCTTAGATCAGTTTGGCTTCTGCTTGTAATATCTGAATATTTGGGTACAAGAAGAACGTCATCAAAAGTTAATCCTTCTTTGAATTCCAATGAAACCTTGTTAAGAAAGTAAAATATTGATTATAAGCCTTTGTGTTAGTTTTTGAGATTGGAGGCAATTGTGATTGCTTCTTTTGTTGCCTTGACATTATGAGTACGAATGATATCAGCTCCATTAATGACAGAAACAGTTTCTGCAGCAATTGATCCAAATAACCGATCAGATGGTTCATTTTTTCCAAGAATATTTCCTATGAAGGACTTGTTGGAAACAGAGATCAGAATTGGATAATCCATCTTTATAGAATTCAAATTTCGAATTATTGATAGATCTCTTTGTATATGATTAGAATTTATTTTTGTGAAAAATGGACCTTGTCCTGTTTTTCTAAAAAAACCAATCGATGGATCTAATACAATATTTTTAGATGAAATATGAGAATTTTTTGCTAGTTTCAAACTTTCCTGAAGAAGTTTTTTTGTTGAAGTTATATTTCCAGAAACAGGTTTTTTGCTATATGCACATAAAATAAGGGAAGGTGAGAACTTTGAAATTGTTTCTGGCATCATTTTATCATATTTTAAACCAGAAATATCATTAATTATTTCAACACTGTTTTCTAATGCAACTTTAGCTACGCTAGATCTACATGTATCAACAGAGATAGGAAGATTGCTTACATTTTGAATTATTTTTACAGTATTCAAAATTCGTTTTGATTCTACATTTTCAGAGACCATAGTAGAGAGATAAGGGGCAGTAGACATTCCTCCTACATCAATAAAATCAGCGCCATTATTTTCCATTTCTTCGATTGTATTTTTTATTTGAATTTTAGAAGTTTTGACAGATTTTTTGTAAAAAGATTCTGGGCTAGAATTAAGAATGCCCATAATACGTACTGGATTCTTACCACCAACGTTTACATTTGCAATTTTGGTCACATGATTTATCAAAAACTAATACAATTTGAGTCATATGATGATTTCAGGATGGAATAAGAGATATTCATCTATTCTTAAAGAATTCAAATATAGTGAAAAAGAGGACAAAAGATCTGCCATAATATTAGATAAAATAATAAAAAAATCAAATACAAGTCAAAAAATTTCTAGATTAGTCAAAGATAAGACGGTTCTTGTAATTGGTTCTGGACCTTCCCTATCAAAATCCATTTCTATTTTAAAAAATTTAAAAAAATCAGTGTTGATTGCCGCAGATAGTTCAATTAAACCACTGGTAGAAAATGGAATAATTCCAGATATTGTTGTAACAGATTTAGACGGAGATCAAAACACATTAGAAAAAATTTCTAAAACAAAATCAATTTTTGTTGTTCATGCACATGGAGATAATTTAGAAAAATTAGTGCTTTCAAAAAAATTCAAAAATTGTATTGGTACAACTCAATCAAAACCATTTAGTAAAATTCAAAATTTTGGAGGATTTACTGATGGAGATAGAAGTGTATTCTTAGCAAATTATTTTGGAGCTAAAAAAATTATTTTGTTTGGAATGGATTTTGGTGAAAGAATTGGGAGATTTTCTAACACCAAAAAATTAGATCGTCGTACAAAATTAAAGAAATTAAAAAAGGCTAAATCACTTTTGGAATGGCTGGCAACAATTTCAAAGTCAGAGTTATTTACAACATCAAAGCCTATCAGGGGATTTAACAAAATCACTTTCAAGGAACTTGATATCATTATTACCTAGAATGCATTTAATACCCATTCCTCATTAAACAAATTATGAAATTCTCAGAGGAGCAAGTAAAGGATATTGTTGCTTTGAAGGAAAATTTGATCGAGCAGATCGAAAAACATCAAGAAGCCATAGAAATGCTAGAAAAAAATTTGGTCATATTAGATCTAACATTAAAAGAATCAAGTTTTACAAAGGCATCACAATTAAGTTCAACAAAAAAACCCGAAATTAGCAAAAAAGTTGAAAAATCAAAATCTGAACAAAATTCAATTCCAATTAAAAGAGGAAATGATGGCAAAGTTATAGCAAATGCGTATGTTACTCCAGAACAAGTTTCAATAATTTTAGATGATGAAATTGAGATTAATGCAGATACTCCACCTTTCAAATCATTCTTTTTAGACAGGATTGTTGGTGAAATGAAAAGAAAAGATTCTGCAGAAGCTGAGAGTGGAAAAATCCAAAAAGAATCAATTATTGATTATATTATTAACAAAAATGGTTCTGACATTCGAGAAATAATTATTAAAAATTACAGGCAAAAAGAAAGAGTCAATGAATTAATCAATACTGCAGGTTGGTCATTAACAAGAATGCTTGAAAATATCAACAAGTGATAAAATGGATAAGATAGTTGTTTTAGATTTTGGCTCACAGTATAGTCATTTGATTTGTAGAAGGATTAGAGAGTTTTCAGTGTATGCTGAACTTGTTCCTTATGATATCAGTTATGAAGAATTACAAAAACACAATCCAAAAGGAATAATTTTTTCAGGAGGACCCTCAAGTGTGTATAATTCAGATGCCCCAGTTCCAGAAAATAAAATTTTTGATATGAATTTACCGCTACTAGGAATTTGTTATGGACATCAATTAATTGTAAACAAATATGGTGGTAAAGTAAAAAGAGCCAATAAAGAATATGGATCTTCCTTACTGACAATTGACAATGATAAAGATCTTCTTAATGGTGTTGGAGAATCAGTTAGGGCATGGATGAGTCATGGTGACGAAGCTGAACAGATTCCTCCTGGCTTTCAAGTAATAGGACATACAGAAAGTGCAAAAGCTGCTGCAATTGCATCTGAAGAAAAATCGGTTTATGGAATTCAATTTCATCCTGAAGTTGTTCACACTGAACAAGGTACAGAAATTCTCAAGAATTTTGTTTTGAAAGTCTGTAGAGCAAAACAAGAATGGACCATGGAGGGTTTCATAGAGTCAGCAGTTGAAAAAATTTCAAAAATTGAAGGAAATGTTCTTTGTGGGGTTAGTGGAGGTATTGATTCCACAGTTGCAGCATTATTAATTCACAAGGCAATTGGAGAACGTCTCAAATGTGTTTTTGTGAATAATGGTCTACTCAGACTAAATGAAGAGCAAGAAATTGAAGAGATGTTTAAAGATAATTTCAAAGTAAACTTTACTGCAGTTGATGCAGCAAGTGATTTTCTTAGAAAGTTGGAGGGAGTTGAAGATCCTGAAAAAAAGAGAATGATAGTTGGAGAAGAATTTATTCATGTTTTTACTGAATTTGCTGAGAAAAATGGACCTTTCAAATGGCTTGCTCAAGGTACACTTTATCCAGATGTAATTGAGAGCGGAGTTTCTAAAGGTCCGGCAGCAGTTATCAAATCTCACCATAATGTGGGAGGATTACCTGATTGGTTGAATCTAGAGATTTTAGAGCCTCTAAGGGATTTGTATAAAGATGAAGTAAGAGAGATTGCTAAAATTTTACAAGTTCCAGAGAAACTTTTCATGAGACATCCATTTCCTGGTCCAGGTTTAGCTGTAAGAATTATTGGAGAAGTTACCCCAACAAAATTGCATATTGCAAAAGTTGCAAGTAAAATTGTTGAGGAAGAATTACTTGAAGCTGATTTGTATAGTAAAGTATGGCAAGCCTATGCTGCAGTTGGAGATGACAGAGCAGTGGGAGTTGTTGGTGATGAACGAAAATATGGAAATATTGTAATGATTAGAGTTGTTGATTCAATTGATGCAATGACTGCGGATTGGACAAGACTCCCACATGGCCTATTAGAAAAAATGAGTAATAGAATTACAAATGAAATAGAAGATGTTACTTGGGTAACATATACAATTTCAAGTAAACCACCTGCAACAATTGAACCTCAATAGTGATAAAGTTGGATAATGAAAAAATCTGTGATGAAATTTTAGCATGTGATAAAAAAATTCGTTATGTTGGAATTTATGATTATGGAGAACTTTATGACAAAATTCAATCAGGAAAAAAGAGTCTCTTGTCAAGAGAAGAAACTGAATTATCTTTATCTCAAGCAGTCTATAGATGGTCCACAAGGAAAAAAACATCTGAAAAGATTGGAAAGCCAATTTTTGCTTTAGCAAAATATGAAAAAATCTATAGAATTACAATTCCAGTGGGAGGAGCAGGATTAGTTTTGATCAGTACTGAATTAGATGCCAATGTTAATGAGATTGTTGATAAAGTTCTAGATGTCAAAAATAAATACTCTTAGGAATTTGATAGATTATGGATTTTCATGTTTTTGACACTTATGTTAAAGCAAAAGATGGCCATACAATGCATTTTGACGTAGTAACCGACAAAAGTGATACAACAAAAGCAATAGAATTTGCAAAAGAATGGTTGAAATCAATAGGAGAAGAATCTGCCAAAGTTACAACAGAAGAATGTAAATTTTGCCATACACAATCAGTTCCAGAAGATTTGGAGATTGAGATAATGACAAGCGGTTATTTCATCTCAAAAATGGAAGGATGTCCATAATTATTTTGCAGTAACATTAAGAATTCCTACAGAAATAAGATACTCTAAAACTGTTAGTAATTCATCTTCTGAAATTTCCTCATCTGCATACCAAACAAAAAGGTCATGTACCCAAGCAGGTATTTTAGATTCTTCTGTAGTTTCAACTTCTGATTCTTCTGTAGTTTCAACTTCTGATTCTTCTAGAGTTTCAATATAAGAATCATCTTCAATTGCGAATTCAATATCTGAAATAAAATCATACATAGCATCTTCGCGTTCATTTTCATTTTCTATTTCACAAATGAAAGATAGTACTTCTTCGTAGTCAATCATATCTACATATACTGAAAAAAATTCAGATTGTTCTTCAGTACTTAGAAAACAAAAATTTTCAAGTTCTTCTGTTAAATTTTCTAGTTCCTTAGTTTCAATTGTTTCCTCAACATCATTTTGAGATACAACAACTGGCATACTAGATTTAATTACAGAAAATGTTGATACAGCATCACTTGTTCCAAATTCTGAATAAATTCTAAGACCATAATCACCTAACAGTAGATCTTCGTTTTCATCAGGTTCAAGATAATGCATGATCTGGACACCAAACAGATTTTCATCAATATGTTTAGGCATTATTTCTGCATCTTTGAGAATTTCGTTATCGTTTAATCTAATGACTTGCATGAAATGATATCCATCCTGTGGATTATAATTTTGAATTTGTATATCAGCTCTAATCATTTGTGGTCCTTCATCTAGATCAATAATGCTCCCAGAAACAAAGTCTATAGTAATAATTGGTAATTCTTCATCAGCAAAAACCTGATTAATATTCAATAGAAGAATTATTGAAAATAATCCAAGTACAAGTTTTGAAAACATCTTCCCTAAATTATCAATGTAGTTTTATGGTTATTATCTATAGTCTGTAATTTTTTGTTACTATGATTCCAAAATGGAATTTAGCTCATAATAGGCATGCCCCAAAGACTCCTGCAGAATCTCCAAGTTTGTTTTTCAAGATAGGGGTATCTACTAAATCAGAGAAGACTTTGTCATATACTGATTCTTTTCCTTCAGAATAAAGAAAGTCAATATTTGATAAACCTCCACCTAGGACAATTGCATCTGGATCTAAAATATCAATTACATTTGCAAGACCATAACCAAAATTTTCTAAGAATTCATCTTTCCATTTTTGATTAACTTCATCTATATTTGAAATAATTTCAGGCAAAGGTTGAGGTTTTCCAGTGATAGAACTCCATCGTTTTTCTAAGGCAGGTCCACTTAGATAAGTTTCAACACAACCATTTTTTCCACAATAACAAGGATTTCCATTTCGATGTAATGTATGATGTCCCCATTCACCAGCTATGTTAGTCCTTCCAGAATGTAATTTGCCATTAATTACAATTCCACCTCCAACGCCTGTTCCCATAATTACTCCAAACACTAAATCATATTCTGTAGCAATACCCATTGTGGCTTCTGCCATTGTAAAACAATTTGCATCATTTTCCATTGAGACTTTTTTCCCAAGTTTTGTTTCTAGATCTTCTTTCAAAGGTTTTCCAATCAAACATTGAGTATTACTATTTTTGATAAGACCAGTTTGTTTTGAAATTGCACCCGGGATACAAATTCCTAACGAAAAATCAGAAGTGTCAGAAGATACATCATTAATTAGAGAACAAATATTGTCAATGATTTCTTGATAGTTATTTTGTGGTGTAGGGACTCTCTTTCTTTCTACAACATTTAGTTTTTCATCAAGCAGGATAGCTTCAGTTTTTGTTCCACCAAGATCTACTCCAACTTTGTACAACAATAAATCATGAAAATTTGAATGCTTAAGTTTTAACTAAATTTAGCCCATTGGAGGCATACCGCCACCACCTGGAGCACCAGATACTGCAATAACATCATCGATTCTAAGAATCATGCATGCAGCTTCAGTAGCAGATTTAATGATTTGTTCTTTAACGGCAATAGGTTCAACAATATCTATTGTCAACATATCTGCAATCTTTGTATTTCTAGCATCAATGCCGGTCCATTTTCTACCTTGGTTTTGTTTTGCACGTAAATTGGCCATAGTATCAATTGGATCCATTCCAGCATTTTCAGCTATGGTCAAAGGAATTGTTTCTAATGCTTCAGCATATTTTTTGATTGCAAGTTGTTCTCTTCCATCAAAGTTATCAGCCCAATCTTTTAGTTGTGAGGCTGCAAATGATTCTGGAGCGCCTCCTCCTGCAACAATTTCAGGTTTTTCAATTACGTCTTTTACTACCATAAGAGA
>JANQNM010000031.1 GCA_028279625.1 Candidatus Nitrosopumilus sp.
CCAATCCCAGAATGGATTGCCATGAACCAAATAGCATCAGTAGGTGCAATGATAATTGGTGTCGGCATGGTAATATTCCTAGTTAACATCATTTACAGCGCAGGTAAAGGCAAGCCAGCAAACACTGATGACCCATTCGGTGTTGGTGGCAAGTACTACTATCCATTTGAGGCAAAGAACCCATCACATTAGGAGAGATATGAAATGAGTCAAGAACCACAACATTACCTAACAACTCCTGCAAGAACAGGAAAAATGATGGCTATCATGCTAGGTATCTGTATTGTAGGTGGCGCAATATTCTTTGGAATGTGGGATTACTGGATTTCAGAACCAGCACCAGTAGTTGCAATGATGGCAGGAGACTCTGCACCAACTGAGGTAGCAGTTCACACTGGCGCAACCATTACATCAGATCTTTCATTTATCGAGTCCTCAGACTTTATCACTTTGGCATTTAATGCATTACCTGGTGAACCTGGTAACAACCCAACAATTAACATGGAAGTTGGTGACAAAGTAATCTTTAATGTAGTAAACGATGGAAGATCATTCCACTCATTTGGTGTAACCAAAGACACTGAAGGCATTGGTGGACTCATTCCTGGTTCTGAAGTTGCATCTCCATCAAACCCACTAAAAGCAGGTGAAGGTGGAACTTCTGAATTTATTGCCGGTGAAGAAGGTGTCTATTATTACATCTGTACAGTCCCAGGTCACAGAGAACAAGGAATGGTTGGAAAAATCATTGTAGGTGATGTTGCTGTTGAAGAAGAAGTTATGGAAGCAGCACCTGAACCAGTAGCAGAAGCAGAACCAGAAGCTATGGAAGTATCAGAACCTGAACCAGTTACATATGATGGTCCAATATCTCTCCCAGAAGGATCTGGAGTTCCTGGATGTCAAGAAACCTTTGAATGCTATATCCCATATCATGTAACAGCTCCAGCAGGAACTGAGATTGTTTGGTCAAATGATGACACAGCAGCTCATACAGTTACAAGCGGAACTCCTGCTGATGGTCCTGATGGAATCTTTGATAGTAGTATTCTTGCTGGCGGTGCAACATTTTCTGCAACACTTGACGAACCAGGTGAGTACCCATACTATTGCATAGTTCATCCTTGGATGGTCGGCAACATCACAATAGAATAGAAAAATTTTGGCCATACAATATCTCGCACTAACAACAATGATAGTTTTGTATGCTCTTATGTTCCTAGGAGGATATATTTCTGCAGCAGGACTTGGTCTGACTTGTCCTGAATGGCCACTTTGCCCTGATGGTATAATGCCTGGTGAAGATTACCTAATTGAATGGATTCACCGACTAGTTGCAGCAACCACTGGCGCCCTAGTAATTGCTACTATGGTTGCAAGTTTCATTAACAAAAGAGCTGATGCAAAAATCAAGCTTACAAGCTCCCTTGCAACTGTATTTGTTATTACACAAATCACACTTGGTGCTCTGGTAATTGATCTAAAGCTTCACGCAGTTTTAGTAGCAATTCACTTGGGAATTGGAATTTTGTTATTCTCAATGGTATTGTTGACTACTCTATTTGCATTTAGAATATCTAAAGCTCCTATAGAAGCCAAAGTCTAAACTTTAGATTTTTTGAAGAACTTTGGTACATAGATGTATCCCACTACTCCTGCAAAGCAAAGAGCACCTATTGTAATTGCTAAAAAGAAAATGTATCCAAATGGACTTTGAGTTCCCATGTTAAATGTATATGTAAGAACTCCTGGCTTTCCTCCCATATCATATAGGTCTACTAGGACAATATGATTTCCTGAACTCCTCCATACATAATCAAAATCCCAATGCCCTCCCTCAATTGATGTTGGAGGAACTGCATCTACTTGTTGGTCATTGAACATAATTCTAATTCCCATAGTAAATCCATCAACTTCTTCAAAGTCCGCATCTGTAACTCTTAAGAGAAATTGGGATGGCTCACCTACTTGAGGGAATTCTGGTGCAGTTGCAACTTGAACTCTATATCCGGCATAGAATTTTTCTGCAGAGTTGAACATAGAATGTCCCTCAGCAGAATCAAACAATGTACTTGATGAAAACAGCAAAACAGAGATCAGAAAAAATGATCGCACTTTAGTCATTTAGAATTAGGTAAAATAGGCTGAATATATTGTAAATCAATTTCCTAACGAAAATCTTCAAAACCTTTAAATGCTTATTGGCAAGAGACAGAAACGTTGACCCTCGTTACAAAATCAATCGATATCAAAACACCTGTAGAGAGTGTCTTTACCTACTTTGCAAGACCAGAACACGTTTCTGATCAAATCAAGACTGATGCAGTAGGCATGACCGTCGTTCCTATGGACATAAAGGAAGGAATGGGTGTAGGTACAACCTTTAGAATTATCGGTGACTTTAGCGGCAAACGTCTAGAGTGGGATTGTGAGACAATTGAATTTGTTAGAAATGAGAAGATCACTGCCAAACAAATTGAAGGTCCATTCAAGAGATGGCAAATTTCAAATGAATTCAAATCACTAGGTGATAATCTTACTAGAGTAACCATGTCAGTAGATTATGAAATGCCATTTGGTCCACTAGGATCTATTATGGATAAAGCAAAGTTTGCAAAATCTGCTGAAAGAGGTATGGAGACAGCACTTTACAACGTTAGAGGTTTACTAGAAGGAAATGGTTCAATTCCTGTATACATCACACTTGATGCATACCAGAAACTTCTCGCCGAAAAGAAAAAGATGAATGATGTTCCAGTTTCAACTGCACTTACAGCAATCATTGAAAAGTACAATGAAATTGAAGCAACAACTCAAAACTAAATTTTACTTTATTTTCTAATCTCAAGATTAATAACAACACTAGGCATATCTATTTTGGTGGGTCTATGGCGCAGCCAGGTAGCGCACAGGACTCTTAATCCTGCTGTCGTGGGTTCGAATCCCTCTAGACCCGCTTTTTTGAAATTTGTTTTTTTAAAATCTAATTTTTCTAAACTTGAATTTGTGTATACTTTTTTGCAAGTGAAAGCAATTCATCTACTCCTAATGGCTTTGAAATAACTTTGATTAGTCCTTGTCTGATTGCTTCTTGACTTTTTGGATCAAACTCTGAGAAACCTGTTACAATTACAACATTTGCATCCTTGTCAATTTCTTTAATTTTTTTGAATGCTTGATATCCATCAAGAACTGGCATATCTCCATCCATTATTACAAGACATGGTTTTGTTTCTTTGAATTTATCAACTCCTTGTTGGCCATTGAATGCAGTAATGACTTCAAATTGATGCAACTCGAGAATTTCTTTATAGATTCCAACTAGGTCCGCATCGTCCTCTACCACTAGAATATTCCTTTCCATACCTAAGTAATACTATCATACTTTGCTATTAAAGAAACAGTCAGTATTTTTTATAACATATTACTCCATAATTGCTATTTTTCTTGATTTTTCTTTGAGCCTAGGGAATTTGAGCATAGATGAATACGTATATCGTTGTACCATTTAAAAAATATGAAATTAAGAGGTTTGAAAAATGAGTACAAAAAAAGTAGCAAAAAACAATCAATCAAGCTACAAACGTCCTGTGATTTTTCTAATTGGATTAATGTTGGCAATTACTGCCAGTTATCAATTAAGACCGTTTCTAACTGATTCAGAATTTGCATTCATTTCATTTCCAGCATATACAATTATTCCTGCAATCCTTACTGCGTACTCTGCAATAATCACTGTCAAATTATTCCGTCAAAAACATTTTCAGACATTTGCATTTCTTATGCTAACATTAGGAGCAGGATGTTGGTTTGTAGCCGAACAAATCTGGCAAGGATATGACTATTTTTGGGAAGGTGATCCATTTCCTTCTGAAGCTGACATTTTCTATATTGCATCTTATCCATTTATGACTGCATTTTTGTTCTATGCTCTAAGACCTATTCTAAGATCAGTTAGTAGAAATGTCTGGCTGTTTGCAGTTGGTTTATCATTTTCATTTCTTGTTCCTTCTGTAGCTGCAGCATATGATGATATGTCTGGAGAAGAAGCATTTGCAATATCTATTGCACTAGCATATCCAATCATGGCATCAATTCAATTAATTCCTGCAATAATTGGTGTCCTATTTCTTACAAAGAAAGGCGCAAACTTTTCATGGATGCTGTTATTGTTCGCGTTTATCGTTTACAGTGTTGCAGATACTTTCTTCTTATTTGCTGAACTTGATGGCTCTTACTATGATGGCCATCCTGTAGACCTGATGTATGTCTATACGTTTCTTCTGATCATTTTTGCATTACATGATAGATTGAAAATTGCAAAACTATCCACATCTGCATCTGAAACATTATTTTTCTCTGAAAATGTGAAATTTGAGACAATTAGTAAATTTGGTGTACCTCTTACTGTAGCAATTGTCTGTATGGTGATTTTGATATCTCTTATTGATGCAGTAATTATCCAAACTGATGAACAGCTTTCAACCCAAAGTCTCATGCTAGGAATTGTTGCTATGATGGGTGTTTTTGTTGTAATTGTAATCACCTTGAACAAAAACCTCTCAAGTTTAGTCCAAATGAGAACCAAAGAGCTTATTGAACAAAGAGATAATCTAGAAAATCTTGTAGAAGAAAAGACTGAAGAACTTCTAAAATCAGAACGACTATCAGCTATTGGTGAATTATCAGGGCGTCTTGCACATGATTTGAGAAATCCACTCTCAGTAATGAGAATGTCAATTGATTTGATAAGACAAAGTCCTGAAGACTCAAAAATCTCTGATGAAAAATTTGTCAAACGTCTTGATTTGATGGAAAAAAGCATTGAAAGAATTTCACATCAGGTAGATGATGTTTTAGGTTATGTGAGAGTTTCTCCACTAAAACTATCCAACGTTTTACTACGTGAAATTGTGAAAAGTTCTTTTGAAAAAGTAAATGTTCCAAATGACGTTTCCTTGAAAATCTCTAATAGTGAACTATGTGTGGATTGTGATCCTATCAAACTTGATGCCGTCTTTATCAATCTAATTGTAAACTCTATTCAAGCAATGCCAAATGGTGGAACAATAGAGATCAAAATTCATGAAAAAGATAACATGGTAGTTATAGAATTCATTGATTCTGGTCCTGGAATTCCTGAAGAAGATCTTCCTAAAGTCTTTGAGCCTCTCTTTACAACAAAACAGAAAGGAACTGGCCTTGGATTAGCTAGTTGTAAAAATATTATAGAACAACATGATGGTGAAATTTCTGTCAAAAATAATCCTACGACATTCACTATTGTGCTTCCAAAATCAAGATAAAACTATAATTTTTTTAAAAGGGTAAATCTACTTTTGTCAGGATCAATTTCTTCATGCATGTCTACGTTGCTTACAACTTTTACCTTATAGTTCATCCATCTTTTTAGCATATTTCGAAATTTGTGATGCTCATCAATCTGGTTTTCAGATTCTTCAAATTTTTCACAATTCATAATGTATTTTCCTGCAACTCTATACATTTCAGAAACTCCTTTATCTAATGTCTCATCATCTAAGTAATTTAGTAAACCATGTGTAAAAACAAAATCTACTGAAGAATCCTCAAATGGCAAATTAGTAATATCTCCTATCTTGAAATTTCCAATAGGCAGTTTTTCTTTTGCAATATCAATTGCTTTTTGATGCAAATCAACTCCGTGAATCTCAAATGAATCTGGGAATAATCTCAAGTCGATTCCTGTTCCGCATCCAATCTCTAATACACTTGAACAATGTAGTGATATAGCTAAATCTCTTGTAAATTTTGCAAACTCTTCATTGTATCGTGATTCATTCTCATCTGTGTATTTATCCCAGAATTCTTTATGGTAGGACATATGTTCTTTCCACCATTTGCATGGGACTAGTTTGGTATCAAAAGTACAATCATGTGGTCCATCTGAACGTCCTTGAACTGGAATTTCTTTCATACACTCACTATAGCGGCCTTTTCTACAAAACCAACAAATCTCACTAGTCTCTCCAGGTGCACAAGTATCCATAAAATTAGTTCTGTTTTGTGGGTAAAAAACCTCGTGGAATTAGATGAATGTTAACCAAGGCAAGAATCTTTCATCTTTGCCCATTGCAGCATCATTAAATGATTTTTGAAGTGCTTTAGTTATTTTACCCATCTTTGCATTTCCAATCTTTACTTTGTCTACTTGAGTAACTGATTTTACTTCAGCAGCAGTTCCAGTCATGAAAATTTCATCAGCTGAATAAAGATCATCTCTTTCTAGATCTCTCTCAATTACAAATCCACCATTTTCTTCAATGATTTGAATTACACTGTCTCTAGTAATTCCCTCAAGTCCTCCTGCTGAAAGTGGAGGAGTTTGAATAATGTCATCTTTAACAATGAAGATATTTTCTGCACTTCCTTCAGCAATCTTTCCGTGTGAATTTAACATGATTGCCTCATCATATCCATTATCTAATGCCTCCATTCTTGCTAGTGCTGCATTTGCATAATTTGATGCAGCCTTTGCTTGCATTGGTTGAGATCTTGAATCGATTTTAATCCAACTTGATACTTTACATTTTGCACCAGAGAACTTTCCAGCTTTTGATTCTCCCATCTTCCATTCCCAACATGATATTGATACATCAACTTTGTTTGGAGTTGGAGTTAATCCCATTGTTCCATATCCGTAATATGCTAATGGTCTGATGTAACATTCTTTGAGTTTGTTTTCTTTTACAGTTTTTATGATTCCATCCGAAATTTGTTTTTTTGTAAATTGCATTTTCATTGAATACAATTTTGCTGATTTGAAGAATCTATCGACATGTTCTGGAAGTCTAAAAATAGCAGAACCATTTGGTGTGTTATAGCATCTGATTCCTTCAAAGATTGATGTCGAATAATGTAATGCATGAGTAAGTACATGAACTTTGGCGTCTTTGAATGGAACAAGTTTCCCATTCATCCAAATTTTGCCAGTCTCTTTCATAGGAGAGGGAAAAAACTATGCTAATTTAAAGAAATTGCCTTATTTAGAAACTAAATATTCGGTGATAGGCAAGAAACTACATGGAATGGACTTTTGGCTTTGCGGCAATTGCTCTTCTTACAATAGGCTTGATTGGCCAGGCATTTGAGATGCGTAAAATTCGTCAAACCACTTACAAAGATGAAGAAATGGGCTCAGTCAATATTTTCACAAACAAGAGAAATTTCAAGTGGTATGCAATTCTTGGAGTTGGAATTGTTTTGTGGTACGCAGCTGAGCGTATGTAAACAGATCTATATAGATCAGCTCTAAATAGTAGAATCTGCTACATACAGTATCGCGTGTTTTGGGTAACGCCGGACTAAATCTAGATAACGGTCCAAGAACAAACCCATGATGGCGCTACTGGTGTAAACCCGTAACGCCACTCTTACACTAAATAAAATTAATTTCTGAAATTTCTTGGTGTATTGCTCTGATTGCTTTTCTAATGTTTCCTACTGAATCTTCTACAACAATAATTATTCTAGATGTCTCTTCTTGTGCATCCATGTTTAAGATGTTTAGTCCCTCTTGACCAATCTTTGCACTTGTTCTTGAAGCTACTTGTTGCACTCTCCACATTTCATCTCCAATCAATGTAATCACTCCTCTGTTGTAAGTAATTGTTGCAAGTGAATCAAATCCTAGCAAATATTTTTCGTTTCTCTTAACATAATCTCCATCTAAGAACAAAATTCTTGAAAACTCAATTCCATCTTTTGTAAATGGCGATAATATGATAAACTCACTGTATCTCTTGTCTTTGTCAAGTGATGTTAATAATTTCTGAATGTTACTTGTTTCAATTCTAAAGATCGCACAGTTTTCTTTTCCCGTAACAATTTTGATTGGATGTCCTTTTTGTTCATCAAGAACTCTTTTGATAATTGTAACTTTTTGTGGTTCTTTCATGTTGGTAACTGTAATTGGCATATCTACACCATTCTCAACAATCTCTTTGATTGCTATCGGATCTAGAATTTTCATTCCAAACATTCCTGCCAGTCTTGCTTCATTGTATGACAATTGAGGAACTTCGCTTAATCCTGAATCTACAATTTTTGGATCAGCTGAAACTACGGCACTGTCCTTTTCAAAATCAATACTAGTATCATATTGTTTATGAAACAATATTCCAAGATCTGCTGCTGTTCTATCTGAACCTCCACGCTCATAGGTGGTTGTGATGTTATCTACTGTCTTTCCAATGAATCCTCCAATTGCAACTACCTCGTTTTGTTCTACTAATTCTGAAGTTTTACCTAATTTTTCTCTGGATTCAAATGAAAGAAAGTTTGTAGATTCTATATTATTATCAGTAATAATTGGCCAATCATCAAAACTTACAGCATCTGCCTTTATTCCATTGCTTCTAAGGATGTAATTCATCACATGAGACATCAAGACTTCTCCTGAAAATGCTAATGCTCTTGATCTTACTTCATCAGCAAATTCTTTGCTTTCATAGGCCTCATCAAGTGCTTTTTGTGCCTTTTCTAGGTGTAAATTGATAGTTTTTTTGCAATTCTCTTGATTTTCTGCATTTACAAGCTCAAGGATCTTTTGATATGTTGATTTTACAGTTTCAAGAGTAGGTTTTGTTCCGGCTTCAGCATTTCTTCCTTGTTCTAAAACCACATCAGTAAGTGAACGCTTTTTTTCTTCTACCATAGTTAATGGTGCAGAAAAAACTGCAATTACTTTGGAGTCTTTTCTCAACTCATTGATTCTTTGAACAATCCCTGGAATAAAGACCCCCAAAGGACCTATTGCACTTCCTCCAAACTTTGCTACTATTAACTTGGTCATGGTACCTTTTCAAAACTCTATGGCCATCTATTAAGCTTTGAAATCATTTCAAAATTTTCTGAATGATATCTGCTGCAATTTGGGCCCCGTCAGTATTTGTCTGATTCCTTTTTTGTTCCAGTTTTTCTAAAATCCATTCTTCTAATCTATTGATATCTTCAAAAACAAATCCTTCGTCTTTTGCGTTATCTTCCTGCTCAAAATGTCCTTTAATTGGGATAAAAATTGCAGGTGTACCATATGCTCTAGCCTCATCTATAGTTGATTTTCCTGCAAGAGAAATCAAAACATCTGCTGCGTAGATTAATTCGTGTAAATTATCAACAAATCCCAAATTTTTTATGTTATCAAATTTTTTACTTACAGATGGTCCTGTTACCAGTACGACTTCAATGTCTTGATTAATTTTTGATATTGCATTAATTGCTTTTTCAATTAGAAAAATTCCTGCATCAGTTCCACCAATAGAAATCACAATTGATTTTTTTTCAAATCCAAATTTTTCACGTAATTGTTCCCTAGAATATTCCGTTTGTCTAACTATTGGGCCAACCCTTTTGATGTTCTCATTATCATCTCCTGCTTCAGGTAGTATCACTACGTCTGATTTTTTTATCATATCTTTCATAGATTTATTCATCTTCTTTTCAATTACTGAGGCAAGTCCTTTTGTAAAGTGAGTCTCTAGAATATCTGTAATCAAAACAGTTGGAATTTTCATCTCTTGTGCTACTGCTAATGATGCAAAATCTTCATCACTAATTACTAAATTGGGATTTTCTTCTTGCAGAATTTTTTGTGAGATATTTTTACAATCTTTATAATATTGATAATAATTCCATAACCATTTTGCAGGGCTCTTTAGAGTTCCGTTTTCTACAATAAATGAAGGAGGGTTGTAGACATCTTGAACTTGTAAATCTAAATTCTTTAGAATCTTTGCTGCTCCACTTCCTGTTACAAAATTTGTGTTAGTATTTTGTAAATTCTTCTCAATTGCAATGTCTCTTGTTACATGGCCTAATCCAATTGGACTAGAAAAAAAATCAATTACACTCACAAAATTGAATTAATTCTTATCAAATTTCTAGATTCTGACCCTTCTCAAAGTTTAAATGGATTTTAACAATGTTGGTTTCTGGGCCCATAGTCCAGGTCGGTTATGACGTCGCCCTTACACGGCGAAGATCCAGGGTTCAAATCCCTGTGGGCCCACGTCTTTTTTTGGGATGAGTTTTAATGGTTGAAATCTTGTTATGGTTTTTCTTCAGGTGGCTCATCTTTGATTCTTTTATTAAAGAACAGACAAGCAGTAAGATCTCCTGTAACATTTACCATGGTTCTAGTCATATCCAAAATCCTGTCGACTCCCAATAGTAGAATTACTCCTACCGCAGGTACTCCTGCTGCAATCAGTATTGTTGATAAAATCACAATTCCGGTTCCTGGGGCAGATGGTGCACCAATAGATGCTGCAAGAGAGGTTAATGCAATTAAAATAATTGTTGTAAAACTAAGATTCACATCAAAGAGCTGAGCTAAGAAAAATACTGCAATTATTTGATACATTGCAGTACCATCCATGTTGATTGTAGCTCCCAAAGGAATGATAAACTGTGAAACTTTGGGTTTGACTTTTAATTTTTCTTCTGCAGTTTTGATAGACACTGGCATTGCTGCAGCAGAACTGGAAGTTGAAAATGCCAAAAGCTGTGGTTCCTTAATTGTTGCCAGAGTAGATGACAGTGGTCTTTTTGCAAAAAACTTGATGATTATGATATATACAATCATCATTACAAAAAGCCCTGCAATTACTGTTATCATGTATGCACCAAGTCCTGTTAATGCTGAAAGTCCAATCTTTGATACTATTCCTGCCATAAGACCAAATGCTGCAAATGGTGCAAGACGCATTGCCCAAGAAACTACTTTCATTGTGAAATGTTGTATGGATTCTAGTAAGTCAAGAATTGGTCTTGAGCTTTTTTCAGGTAATGTGATCAGGGCAACTCCCATTATTAATGCAAAAATGATAATGCTTAGCATCTCTCCAGACATAAATGAGGAAAGTGGATTACTTGGAACCAAACCAACTATACTTTGAGGAATATCGTGAATGGAAAGTTCTGCACTTTCGATAATTTCTACTTCTTCAATACCAAAACTTTCTCTGATTAAATTACTGTCAATAAAATTTCCAGGCTCAATTGTTGTTGCAATTGTGATTCCAATTGTAAGAGCAATTGCAGTAGTTATGATAAAATATACTGCAGCTCCTGCTCCTAGTTTTTGAAGCTGTTCAATGCTTCCTGATGATGTCAAACCTCTGATAATTGACGCAAAAATTAATGGAACTATGATCATCTGAATAATTTTTAAAAACAAATTGGCAGGAATTGATAGCCAATCTGTAATTGTTTCTGCAGTCTCTTTTTCAACCCATCCTGTTTCTGGTCCTAATGCAAGACCTACTAGTAATCCAACAAACAATGCAAACAGAACTTGTGCCCAAAGTTTTTTCTTAACTAGGTATGTAATCTGTGGGATAGGGTGCTTGAAAGATCTAATCTCCATCTACCTTGAAATGCCTTCGATCAATAAATAAACTAGGTACGTTCTCTGTTTTGAAAATCTTATTTCAGTTTTTAGTAGGTAACTTTCCAATTACTCCTGTTGAGACTTTTAATTTTCGTTTTTGTGATTTTTGCATTAGTAATTGGAGGAAGCGGTGTTGCAATTTATCTGATTGAATCTCCTCATGAGAACGCACAAATCACAAATCTTCTTGATGCATTTTGGTGGGTATCTGCAACTGTGACTACTGTAGGATATGGGGATGTTGTTCCTGTAACTGAAATGGGAAGAATTATGGGAATTGGATTAATGTTTGTTGGAATCTCAATTATAGGTACAATGATTTCAGCATTAGGTGCTATCTTAATTGGTTCAAGACTAAAAAAACACGAATCAGTAGAATCTTCAACGAAAGCCTTGATAATAAAAAAAATCCATGAGATAGAGAATCTAGAAAAACATGAAGTTGAATTGTTGATTTCCATGGTAAAAGACTTGCATGATGAAGTAAAAAACAACAAAAAGAAACATGATTAATGAAGATCATTTGAAGGACCAAAATGGTGACTGAATTCCGTAGCCATATCCTTTCTTGTGACTAAAATAGACCTTCTTCAATAGAAGTTTGTGGATATAGCATCAAAAAAATTACCAATAATTTTGATAATCGTCTTGTTAGGAATTTTGGCATTGCAGTTTTATGCAAATGACAGCAAGGGAGGAAAATTTGTGGATCCTCAAACATGTGAGATTTACATAAAAGATCCTCAAATCAATAGTAAAGAATACTTGGATGAATTTGATTCAAAATGTTTGGAATTCAAGAATCTAAATCCTTGATCTGTAAATTATAATCTCCATAACATTACCATAATTCCATAAAACACAACTACAGAAACACCTATCATAATTGCTCCTAGAGTTGATCTTTTCATAATTTTAGAATCTACTCTTCTGATTCTTCGTATTCTTCATCTTGAGTGTAAGAATCTTGTAATTCTAATTGATGAACTTCTTCTTTCATCTCTTCTTGCTCAAGCTTTTTCCAATCTTTTTCTTTCTCTTCAGACATTGACTAATTTATGCATACATGACTTATTAGCCAAGTTATAATTTTCAAGTATGATATTGAATATTAGCCAATCTTACAGCAACTTTTGCTTTGCAATCCTCTGGTAATCCACCAGATAGAAAAAACTAACACTCCAACAGAAATAAATTTCAACTCTAGTCCTTGCATTGGAAACAATGACAATCCCCCAATTGTTCCTAAAATCACTGCAAGAGGAGCAGTACATGCTGGACAACCAGGAGTAAATGCTGCAAATGCTCCACCAAGAAATGCTGATGAGTTTGACTTTACAGAATTCATCATCTTCACTCTTTTGATTTTAAATGCCATCATTGCAAAATTAATTCCTGCCAAGCCTGAAATTACAGCTGTTAGTCCTACTGATGTTATTATGTAGAATGGCATTAACTCCATTGTAGTATCTAGATGAGATGGCAACATTGACATTGTCAAAAAGTAGTAGATTATTCCTAAACCTAACCCACTCACAATCGCAATTGTTGCATATCTTTTGATTGTCAATACATTTGAAATTAATTGTAGTTTACTTACCAAGCAGAATTATTTGCAATTCATCATATTTTAACTATTTTTTATCAAACAAAGATTATTAGTCATAGAGGATTGGTCACAAATATGACTGAATTCTCTTCTGAAGAAAAAACAATCTTGGTTCAGTATGGAATTAAAAAATTTGAAAATGAAGAAATTATTGTTGAAAAACTAAAGTCAGTTCTATCTGAAAAAGACATCCAAAGAACAATTGATACACTTCTAGGAACTCAAAGAGTTAGAAGAATTGGACCTGAAATTCTAGAAAACAATGAAAGTCATACTGAATTACCAGAATTACCTGATAATCTTAAACCAATAATTGATAATCTTTAATCACGTAATTCTTAAATTATGAAAAATTTTCCTAGTGATATGAATAAAGTAGTTTTCTTCTCAAGCATTTTGTCTTTAACAATTCTTTTATCATTTTCACTAGATCCAGCATTTGCACATCCCCACATTGGTCAAATCATGATAGATGATCATTCTCATGAAGCACAAACAGAGATTGTTCCATTAAATGGAATTATTGGATTAGAAAAAACAACCATCTTCTTCCATACTCCTGATAACAATCAATTACCTTGGGGATTTGTTGAAGGAAAGATTGCAAATCATGTTGAAGGATATCCTGTAATAATCCAAATCTTCAAAGATGGTGATGCTGTCCATTTTGCCCAAACAAATGTAAATTCTGATGGAAATTATGAATACAAATTCAGAGTTTTACATTCAGAAAATGGGAATGCAAACAAAATCTTTGATGGAGACTATTCAGTAAAAGTCTTCAAAGTTGTATATCTTAATCAGTATGATCAAGTTTAGAATCCTCTCAACCCTTGAGGACGCATGATTTCTGGATGTTGTTTCATCCATTTGACCTTCTCTAGCATATCATGCTTGTCTTGAGGGAAGGTTCCTTTGATTGTATATGCATTTGAGCCATGATTTGCTCTAAAGATTATTTCATCTTTAGTTTCAATTTGATTAATCAAATCATGTAGTTCTTCTAATGATTCATCATCATTAATTCTGATAAATGGTTCACCGAATTTGTCAAGAAATTCTTGTTTTATTCCATTTTCTAAATACAAAGTTAATGCTCCAACATATTGTGGAGAACATGCACTGATTACTTCAGCAGTTCCTCTGATGTGCTCTTTGGAATATGTCCTTCCACCTAATCCTAAAATTATCATGCAAGACATGACATATCCTGCTTCTTTTGCTTTGTTAACAGCTTTGATGATGGTTTTTGCAATAGCTCCCTTTGTTACTTTTTTTAGAACAATATCTGAACCGCTTTCAATTCCTAAATAGAACATGTCAAGTCCAGCCTCATTCATCTTCTTTAATTCTTCAGGTGTCTTCTTTAGAATATTCATTGGCATTGCATAACAAGAAATTCTTTCAATGTTTGCAAATTTTTCTCTAATGTATTTTACAATCTTTATCATATATTCTGAATCAAGATTCAATGCATCGCCATCTGCAAGAAAGACTCTTCTAGTATCTGGCAAATACTTTGCCATCATATCGATTTCAGCTTTAACTTCATCCCATGGTCTTTCTGAATATTCTTTTGATCTATACATATCACAAAAGGAGCATTCGTTAAATGAACATCCTAATGTTACTTGGAAAATTAACGATCTAGCTTCTGATGGTGGTCGATACAAAGGTGCATCATAATTTAACATCAATTTTGATTCAATGACACTTGACTGATTATGTTTTTTATACTTTCTACATTGTTTGAACCAGAAATCCCTTTTAGTAGTAAACTGGAAGATTTTTTGGAACTCATGGCTAATGATCCAGATGTAAAGAGACTGCTATGGTTTGTTTTTGCAGGCTCAAGAGGAGGACTGAATCGATTAAAAATTATCTCAAAACTCAGAGAAAATCCCCTAAACATCAATCAATTATCTAAGGAATTAGGCATGGATTACAAAGGAATTCAGCATCACATCAAGGTGCTTGAAAAAAATAATCTGATTACAAGTGTGGGAGAAAAATATGGCGTTGCATATTTCATCTCAACCTTTCTTGAAGTAAACATGGAGACGTTTGAAGAAATTGAAGGAAAATTGGATAAAAGTAAATAAAAGCTCAAGAGGTGTCTGTCACTAAATGGAGCCTACTTCCCTAGTGTTATCTATAGTCTCAATTGCAAATATGGGAATTCTTGGAATTTTAATTTGCATTTTTGGAAAGATGTATTCTACAACAAGAGCTCAACTTCCATTAGGGATGATAGTTGTTGCTGGAATGCTATTTTTGCATAACATAATTGGTGCCATGGCATATTTTTCCATGGAAGAGATATTCTCTCATGATATATTCCCCTACATGCTTGGTGTAGGAATAGCAGAACTTGTTGGTCTTTTGATCTTCCTAAAAATTACTCTAGATTAATCTTAGTTTAATTGTAGCAAAACTAAACAAAATTCGTGTTACAAGAGTATCTGAAACTCAACAAAAATATTCTAATTGCATTTACAGCATCAATTACTATTTCTGCAGTTATTGCACAACTTTTAGCTGATCAAGCTGATTATCTAAACACAACTTATACTACAATTGCTGATTATGTGATTTATTTTTCAGTTTTTTCAGGATTATTCTATCTTGATAACAGAAAAAAGTACCGATTAGAATCTGGTGAAACCGATACAAAAAAACTAAAACATGATCTAAAAAAATTAGTTACCTCCTTAGGTATAGGTGAAATTGTTTATACTGTTGTAAGATGGGCATTGCAATATTATTTCCTTACAATTAACTATGATCCGTACTTGGCATCAATTATATCCCAAGGACTATCCACCATAGTTTACATGATAGTTGTTAATCTAAGTGTAAAGATTACGAGGTTGTACAAAGATGGGAATTAGCGTTTATGTTGATGGATCTGGAGGACCTAATGGCGGATATGGTTTTTTTGTTAAGGAGACAGGAGAATCATTTTATGAAAAAGTACCAGACGTTACAAACAACCAAGCTGAGTACATGGCTATAATTTCTGCATTAGACAAGTTTGTAGAATCTGATGAAGAAGTGACAATCTATAGTGATTCTAAAAACACTGTAAATCAACTAAACCATGAATTTGCAATAAATAATGAGGTTCTCAGGGAACTTGCCCGAACAGCATGGAAGATAATTGGCAGATTTTCTAAACTATCAATTGTCTGGGTTCCAAGAAAAGAGAATCTAGCTGGAAAAATGTTGGGAAGCTAAAAACCAGAGATCAGAAATTTCTATGAATAACTTTATTATACAAAATCCTTAGATCCAACTTATCATGGCAGAATCTGTCTTTTTATCACCAAGATCAATTGCAGTTATTGGTGCATCAGATAAGAGAGGAAGTGTCGGAGCTACTATTACATCAAATATTATGAATGGATTCAAAGGAACAGTTTATCCAATCAGTCCTACAAGAGAAAAAGTATTCTACAAAAAAGCATACAAGAGCGTTTTAGATGTTCCAAAATCAATTGATCTTGCAGTTATTGTTATCAAAAACACATTGGTTGCACCAGTTCTAGAAGAATGTGGTAAGAAAAAGATCAAAGGTGTCATTATCATCACTGCTGGATTCAAAGAAGTTGATGAAGAAGGAGCAAAACGCGAACAAGAAATCAAAGACATTGCAAAGAAATACAAAATTCAAGTTGTTGGACCAAATTGTCTTGGAGTGATGAACCTTGATCCAAAGACAATGATGAATTCTACTTTCCTTAAAGTAACACCAAAGTCTGGCAAAATTGCACTTGTCTCTCAGAGTGGTGCAATATGTGCTGCATTAGTTGAAGATGCTAGTGCTCAAGGAATTGGTTTTTCTGCAGTAGTTAGTCTTGGTAACAAAGCAGTAATGAGTGAAGTTGATGTTCTAAAAATTCTTGCAACTCACAAACAAACCAAAGTCATTGTAATGTATCTTGAAGACATGGGTAATGGCCAAGAATTTCTTAAAGTTTGTAAAAATATTACTAAAAAACTCAAAAAACCTGTTCTTGTTCTTAAATCTGGTCGTAGTCCTGAGGGTGCAAAGGCTGCAATGTCTCATACTGGCGCTTTGATGGGCTCTGATGAAATCTATGATGCATTACTAAAGCAATCAGGTGCAATCAGAGTTGATACTATGGAAGAACTCTTTGATTATGCAACTGCATTTTCAAAACAACCACTTCCAACAGCAGGTGGTTTAGTTATTGTTTCAAATGCAGGTGGACCTGCAATCATTTCTACTGATGCATGTTCAAAAGCTGGAATTAGAATGGCCAAAATCGATAGTATTCGTCCAAAGATTGATGAAGTAATTCCTCCTTGGGGAAGCTCAAGAAACCCTGTAGATATTGTAGGTGATGCAGATTTTAATAGATTCAATAATGTTTTGGATAGAGTTCTAAAACATCCAAAAGTTGGCTCTGTTATTTCTATGTGTACTCCTTCTGGAACTCTAGATTATGACAAACTAGCAGAAGTAATTGTTGCAATGTCAAAGAAATACAAAAAGACAATGCTTGCAAGCTTGATGGGACTAGATGAAGGAATTACTAATAGAGAAATTTTATCCAAAGGTGATGTTCCTTATTACACGTATGCTGAAGGAGCAATCAGAACTTTAGCTGCAATGATAAAATTTGCAATTTGGGTAAATACCAAAGAAGGAAAAATTACAAAATTCAAAGTTAACAAAGCAAAAGCAAAGAAAATCTTTGATAAAGTCAAAAAAGAAAAAAGACCAAATCTTCTAGAAGAAGAGGGACAAGAAGTTCTCAAAGCATATGGTTTACCACTTCCACAAAGTGCTCTTGCAAAAAATGAAGATGAAGCAGTAAAGATTGCTAAGAAGATTGGTTATCCAGTTGTAATGAAGATTGCATCACCACAAATTATTCACAAATCTGATGCAGGTGGTGTTAAAGTAAATCTGAATAATGATTCTGAAATTAAGGCCGCATTCAAAACTATTGTAAAAAATGCTAAAAAATATGATAAGAAAGCCGAGATCAAAGGGGTTTTGGTTGTAGAGATGGTAAAAGGCGGTAAAGAACTAATCATAGGCTCAAAACAAGAGCCTGGAATGGGTCCTGTCATTATGCTTGGAATGGGAGGAATCTATGTAGAAGTTCTAAA
>JANQNM010000051.1 GCA_028279625.1 Candidatus Nitrosopumilus sp.
ATTTTTGCTCTTTCATAATCACCTGAAGCTAAAGATAATCTTAGATTATCTAATGCAACATCAAGACCATATAGAAAATTATCTGGCATTACACCAGAAGATTCTTGATTTGATTCAGATTGTGCAAATGCAACTCCAATCAAACTAGGGTTATTTGAATCAGGAGTGATTGTAGGAAAACTAAAAATTCCCATTATTAAAACAGAAATTAAAAAAAAATCTAAATGTAATTTCACATAGGTTTTTTTGAAAAATAAGTAATAAAGTTAACTACACATTGATTTCATTGTTGAGAAAAAATATTAGACCAAGAAAAGATGGCGCCGGGAGGGAGATTTGAACTCCCGTACCCTTGCGAGTACGCGCTTTATGGTTAATTATTTCCAGGCGCGCGCCCTACCAGGCTAGGCGACCCCGGCACAGTCTTTCGACAAAATTATTCGGCAGAATTTGATTATATATTGTGTTACTTGATTTGAAAAATTACTTCCAAATTGTCACAGTAGTTGATTTTTCCACTTTATTTCCTTGTTCATCTAATCCTTTAGCAGATATTTTGTATAGCCCTTCCAGAGCCGAATCACCATCATTTTTGATTTGGTCCCAAGAAAATTCAATTTCAGTTCCAGGGTGTAGAGTAGAGATTACTTGAGCAGAAACTGGAGTATACATCAAGATTCCAGATAAACCAGTGATTCTTAGACCATATGAAGAATCAGAAAAAGTCAATGGGACAGTTCCAGAATTCACAATACGTATTTTGATATCCTCACCTTGTTTAAAATCAAATTTCTCAGTGACAACAGAGATTGAAGGACCTTCAACGAAAACCAATTGACTTGTATTTTTGACATCAATCAAATATACACCAAATATCAATCCGGCAATTACTCCAATACTTACAAATGCTACAAGACTTTTTGCTAACAATTACTCTAAAACAGTTTATTGATTTTTTAATCCTTTGGAGGAGTGGGTTTTGTTCTCCATTTCTTTGGATAAGTATTTGGAGCCATGATTATTCTTTTTGTCTCAAAAGCATAGCCTTTTGTTGCATCACGAATTTCTTCTTCAGACATTGTAGATTCTGCTAAAGCAACTGCTTCTCCTTTTTGGGTATAGATTCCAACAATATCACCTTTCTTTAGATTTGAGGAAATTTGTAAAATTCCAGGAATCGCAAGTTGTGCACCATGACAAAGAGCATCAACTGCAGAATCTCGAATTACAACGGATTTTAATTCGCTCAACGCAAGTTCAACGGGTTTAATCATCTTCATTAATTTGCTTTCATCTTTCTTCTCTTCCCACAATGCAAAAGCATCAGCAAGTTCATGTAAAGTTACTAAACCATCTGATTCTCGAAATTGGTCAACTCTAGTACGCCTAAGTTCAATCATGGTTGCACCGGGACCAAGAATTTCTCCTAAATCATAGTATAGTTTTCTAATGTACGTTCCAGCCTCACAAAGAATACGTGTAAGAAGTAATCTTTCTTTTTGTTCTAAAACTTCCAACTCATAGATTGTTCTTGTTCTTGTTTGTCTTACAACTGCTGAACGTTGAGGGGGTTTTTGAAAAATTTCCCCTCTAAACAAATCAATTACTTCATTGAGTTTTTCTTTGGAAGGAAGTGAATGGACACGTCCTAAAGCATGATATTCTTTTGGGCCAAAAAGCAAAACACCTAATGCTTTTGTTGCCTCACCTAATCCCAAAGGAAGTACACCAGAAACTTGAGGGTCTAGTGTTCCACTATGTCCAATCTTAGGTAGTTTTAGAATTCTTTTTGTCCAAGCTACTGTTTCATGACTTGTAGGGCCTGGAGGTTTGTCCAAAATTATAATGCCATAATTAAGTAATTGTTCAATCGTTCTTTTGTCATAATATGTTCCATAAGCATCATCTGTAATGTCTTGATCAATTTCAATAAGATTTTCAAGTTGTTTTAGAGTCATAGTAATTTTCTCACAGTCTCTTTTGCCACATCTATAACTTGTTGAGCAGTTAGATTATCAGTGTTAATTATTACATCAAAGACGGATTTATCATCGCCAAAATCAAAATCATAGAGTTTTTTATACAATGCTTTATTTTTGTCAAAACGTTCTCGTGTAACTTCATATGCTTCTTCAGAACTCATATTGTCTCTTGATTGCATTCTTTTAGTACTACTAGCATGAGAACCCTCCAACCAAATTTTGATTCCATCTTTGATTAGCCAAGGAAGTGTATAGCTAGTAATCACCATACCACCTTGATTGAAAAGCGAAGTTAGTTTCTCATCTAGTTTTTTATCAAATTCAGAGTTTTGTTCTCTCTGATTAAGAAATTTCATTCCTTCTGGAGTGTCCCACCAATCATCACCTTCAGAATCAAACCCTTGCTCTTTTGCCATATCCTTTAGAACATCACCGCCACTAAGATACTGTAGCTGAAATTCTTCTGCTAATCCTTTGGCAACAGTTGTTTTCCCTACTGCCGGAGGACCAGAGATTACGATGGATTTTGTCAACTGAGATCCATTGAGGTTTTTGTTAGTTTCATAATAATGCCACTAAATGCAATAGATGAAAGGAAGTACCAAGCCCATAAGAACAATGCATTTTCTGCAGTACAAACATGTTCAGGATCTGCTGCTTGTTCTGCAGTACATGTAAGTTGGAACCATTCTCCAGGAATCACATTTAGGGAAATTGGAGAAATTGCAACAGTGTAAGCGAACAATTGTGGCAATACAAGATAAAATATCAAAATTAAAGGAACAAAAGTTATCATCATAGGACGCATGTTCATCTGCATCATCTCCATTGACATTTTGTTCATGTATGCAGATTTTTTTCCTAGTTCACTCATCTTTTCTTGATCTTTTGCTCGCATAGCTGCCATTCTCTCTTTTTGCCATGAACGAGTCTCTTTCATAATTCGTTTTAACTTGACTTGATCAACCATCTTCTTTCTAACACCAGCATTGAAGATGTTTAGTAAAATTCCAAATCCAGAAACTGCAAACATTGAAAGAATTAATCCCTTGATGATAGGATCATCACTACCAAGTGCACCTCTTTCTCCACCAAAGAAATCAAATTGGAGAGGCAATGATTCGATAAATAATAATATAAAATTAAATTCCATTTTTCACAGTCCTATTGCATTAATTATTTTATCAGCTGCTTCATCAACCTTTCCCTCACGATTAAGAATATGCTTTACTGGTGAGCCTGTAATGACAGCACATGCAGAAATCATTCCTGATTGAGCATCCAATTCCTTCTTAACGTTAGCTAAAGTGATCTTATCTCTAAGTCGAGTTTCATCACTCATTCTTCTACTATAGATTTCTTCAG
This sequence comes from Candidatus Nitrosopumilus sp., assembly GCA_028279625.1. Taxonomy (GTDB): domain Archaea; phylum Thermoproteota; class Nitrososphaeria; order Nitrososphaerales; family Nitrosopumilaceae; genus Nitrosopumilus. The sequence continues at coordinate 3,348 of JANQNM010000051.1, forward strand.
GTTTTGCTGAAACTGAAATAAAGTTAGTTGGTTTAATAATTTTCAAGACATGTTCAGGTAATCCAGGATAGTATCCTTCTGGAGAACTGATAAAGGCATGAGTATCAATAATCACTACTTCCTCAGTATATTCAGCAATTTTTTCAGCTGCCATTTTTTGAAGTTCTTGTTGTCTAGAAACAGGGAGTTTTCTTAGCTCATCTCTGTCACTTAAACCGTTTTCTTTTGCAACATCAAACATCAATGTTCCAAAACTAACAACACTAACACTTCTATCATGATCTTTAAGATGATCTACAATTTTCGATAAGAGAGTAGTTTTGCCAACACCTGGTATTCCTACCATGATTATGATTTTATTTTCTACCAAGCAAAGCACCCAAACGCGGCATGACGACTTCTACTTGTTCTCTAACTAACTGTGTATAATAGTTAATGAGGATATCCACCATAAGCAAAATTCCTATTCCAGAACCAAATACACCAAGAACATCAGAAACACCTGCCAAAAGTCCCAAAATCATTGAACCAATGATTGTGACTGATGGGATGTACTTGTTCAGTAATGCTTCAATGGGTTTGTTTGATCTTCTAAATCCAGGTACTTGTACATCTGCATCAAGTAAGTTCTGAGCTGCTTTGTTTGGCGACAAACCACCAAGCTCTACCCACAATTTACCAAATACAACTACA
>JANQNM010000080.1 GCA_028279625.1 Candidatus Nitrosopumilus sp.
AGTTTAATTTGTTCTTCAGTTGTAATGACATTTTTGTTTGTTAGAATTTCTAAGAGTTCTTTGAAGATTGCTTTTTGTTCTGAAGACATTCCACCTGATGGACCTTTTTCTCCGGGTGGACCTGGTGGACCTTTTGGACCTGCAGGACCTACGGGACCTTGTTCACCTGGAGGACCTTGTTCACCAATAGAACCAATTGGACCTGTTGGGCCTCTTTCTCCTTGTGGACCCTGAATTCCTTGTGGACCTTGTGGACCTTTTTCTCCTGATGGACCTGTAGTACCACGTTCACCTTGAGCACCTTGTGGACCTTGTGGACCTTTTTCTCCGGGTGGACCTGTTGGACCTGTTTGTCCTTTTTCACCTACTGGGCCAACTGAACCTTTGTCTCCTTTTTCTCCTTGTGGACCGGGAACTCCTGTTAATCCTTTAGAGCCAGCTGGTCCTTGTGGACCTTGTGGACCTTTTTCTCCAATTGGACCTTCGGGACCTTTGTTTCCTTTTTCTCCTACTGGACCTGGTGGACCAATAGGACCTTTATCACCGGGGGGACCTGTTGGACCGGTTAATCCTTTTTCACCTACTGGACCTGGTGGACCGATAGGACCTTTGTCTCCGGGTGGACCGATAGGACCTTTTTCTCCAATTGGACCTGGAGCTCCTTGAATTCCTTTTTCGCCTTGAACACCAGCTTGACCTGTTGGACCTTTTTCACCGGGTGGACCTGTTGGACCTGTTAATCCTTTTTCACCGGGTGGACCTTGTGCACCTTTGTCACCTTTTTCACCTGGAGGACCTCTTAATCCAGCTGCACCTTTATCGCCAGCGGGACCTGTCGGACCTTTTTCACCTTTATCGCCAATTGGGCCTTTTAATCCAGTTGGACCTTTTTCACCAATTAGACCTGTTGGACCTTTTTCACCTTTGTCACCGGGAGGACCTGTAACACCTTTGTCACCTTTGTCACCTTTATCTCCGGTAATCCCTTTTTCTCCAGTTAGACCTCGTTCTCCTGAAAGGCCTTTTTCTCCTTGTGAACCTTTGTCACCTGTTGGACCTTTGTCACCTGTTGGACCTTTTGGACCATCAGGACCTTTAACACCGGGAGGACCCTGTAAACCAGGTGGACCAATAGAACCTTTATCACCAGGAGGACCTGCTGGACCTGTTGGACCTTTTTCACCTTGGGGGCCTGGAGTTCCAGCTACTGTGCTAGGTGTTTTTGTTGTACGTTTTGGTTTTGGAGTCTCAGAAGGTTTTTCTGAACTTGTTTCAGGTTGTGCTTCCGAGATTTGCTTTGTTGGTCTTGCTAACGGAACATCAAATACAGAATGTAATGAAGAGAAGAGATCGGTTACTACAATCCAAATTTTATCTAGATTTGCTATTGATGGAGGAAGAGGGTTTTCAGGAGAACCAATAGTTTCAGAAAACATTCCATCTTTTACTCTTAGATGGAAATTTCCTCTCCATATGGATGAAAATTGCTTATTGCGTATAGCATCATCAGAAGGTTTGCTATCTGTGATTGCAATTTGAGCCTCATAGACACCAGATTGTTTGAATGGTGCCTGTCCTTGAATTTCTATTCGTGGCTGAGATGACACATTCGTTTGTGTATATTTCAAGTATTTCTGTATTTAGATCGCTTGAGCCCATTTGCTCTATAATTTCAGCAGCACTAGGCTCAGAGAAGGATAGTATTTATCTAGATAAAAATGAATTTTGAGCTAGTGAAAAGACCATTCGGAAAAAAATCAAAGGACAAAAAAGAGAATGTTGAAGAAAAGGTAGAGAAGAAACCAGATTCAACAATCCCTAAAGAAAGAAGTCTAGTTGATTCAGATTATAATCGTAAGAAATTATTCAAAAAAGGCATCAACTTGATGGCCGATGAAAAACTAGAAGAAGCAGTTGTTGTTTTTGAACAGGCATTAAGAATTGATCCTGACAATGTAGAAACTATGATGAAACTAGGATATGCAAAATTTCACCTAGATGATCATAGTGGTGCATTAAGTGTATATGATAAAATTTTAGATATCGATGTTACAAATCCTGAAGCTTGGAATCTCAAAGGTTTGGTACATTATGAACAAAAGAATTATGCAAAGGCATTAGATTCTGCGAATAAAGCAATTGAGTCAGACCCAACATACGGAATGGCGTGGTATAACAAAGCATGTTTCTTATCATTACTTAATCAAGTTCCTGAATCACTTGAAGCATTAAAACGTTCAATTGAGATTGATGTAAAAAATGCAAGAAAGTCAATTAGAGATAAAGATTTCATCAATGTAAAAATTGAAGAAGGTTTCAAAAGAATTCACGAAGTAGTTGTTTTAGAATCAGTCAGACAAGGATATCATACACTTGGTGCAATTGTATGGACAACATTTCTAGATAGAGTAGATGCTGAAAATGCATTAAAGAAATTATTGGAAAAAGGATTAATTCTTCAAAATGAAAAACGTGATGGTTTAAGCAGAATTCCAGTTTATGATCTTGCTCCAAATATTGCAGAAAAAATGGGAACAGAAAAGAAAGGATTGTTTGGATTAACTAAAAAGAGATTACCAAAGCCTGTTAAAAATTTGAAGGAGCTCAGTCAAGCTATTCAATCGGTTAAAGAATCAATTGAGGCCGAAGATGTTGAAAAGACAATTGAAATCTTTGAAGAATTCATTGACCCAACAAGATCAGGTGAACATATGATTGAGAACTTCTTTGATGAACATAGAGAAATTAGATTATGGAAAATTAGACTAAAAGACAGAGGAGTAGATTATCTAATTGAGAACAAAGAAAAAATGATTGTCTTGTTTGAAAATGTCGAAACAACAATTACTAAACAACTTAGAAACGAAATTTCTTAATTATTCAGCAGACAAATCCCAATAACTGGCATCTTCTTGTTTTTCTGTAGGTTTTTCAAGTTTCTTCCATTCCTTAAATGAGCGAACATATAGCTTGGCGTTTGGCAAATCTACAGATTTTAGAGCATAATATGCCAGGCCAGACAAAGTTCCAACACTACCACAATAGGTAATGATTTCCGAATTTCCAGAAATTCCACGATTTTCTAAAAGTCTCTTCATGTCATCTTTTGGACGTAAAATTTGATCATTGCTTGCAAGTGTTCTGTAAGGAAGACTAATTGCTCCAGGAATATGTTGTTCGAGGAAATTCAGTCTTTCTCTATTGTCAATTAGCATTACATCATCACGATTTTTTGCAGTTTCTAAATAGTCAGAAGTTGCCAAAATTTCGGGTTTTAGATTTACAGAGTGTTCCTTTGCTTGAATTTCAGGAGTTTGATTATCATTTTCTAATCCCAGAGACTTCCAATGGCTATACGTAGTTTCAAGAAGAGAAACATCTGCATGTCCAAGATATTCCAAAGTCCAAGCAACTCTTGAGGCTAATGCTCCAAATGTATCATCATATACTACAACAGAAGTTTCATCATCAATTCCTAGAGAGTTTACAAGTTTTGCAACTCTTTCAGGGCTATCATCAGACAAAAGATTTGCTAAGGGCAAATTCACCGCAGAAGGAATATGATCTTGTTTGTAATCATCTTCTCTCCTTACATCAATTACACGAACACTTTTGTCCCTAATTTCTGAACGTAAGGAATCAACATCCGTTATTATTTTACCAGAATCTGTCAAGCAGCACATTCACCCTTTCCAGTCTTTGTATGGTAACTAGCATCACTTCCATAATCAAGGTAAAAGTCAGGATCCTCTTCTTGGGTAGGGGGAACTACTAGTGGTTCTAGAAGTTTTTGTATGTCCTTAATTGATTTGATTTCAGAATCTTCATTTTCATTTACAACTCTATGAAGCCAAGTCTTTAGTGTGTCATCAGGTTTTTTGTGTTCTTTGAAGATTTCAATTATTTTTAGAATTACGGGAATTACTCTTTTTGCTGGAACTCTAAGACATGTAAGTCCTAACATCGAGTCACCATCAGAACGGCCACCCAAGGACATTTGATAATTTGCATACATATCTTTTCCAACACGAGCTCCTCCTCCAAAGAATCCAATTGTGGCAATTCCATGTTGACCACATGAGTTTGGGCATCCACTTATCTTGATTGAAGAATCGCTCAGATCTTCATCTTCATCAAGTTTTAACTCTAAGAATTTTCTTTGGACTTCTTTTGCAAGTCTATGTGAGTTTGTCAGTGCCAAATTACAAGAAGTTGTTCCTGAACAACCAATAGGTGCAGCCATTGTCAATGAACCTGATTTTGCCAATCCTACATTCAAGAGTCTTGAATAAAGTCGTGGTAAATCATCCTCATGTACATAGCGAATAGCAATATTTTGAACAAATCCAGTTCTAGCTTTGCCTTCTGCTGAGAATTCACGAATTATTCCTGCCAAAGAAGACAGTTGACTAGCAGTGATGTCTCCTGCTTCAAGTGTAATGAATACAGAACGATATTCAGATTGTTTTTGTTGAATTGTGTTTGTTTTTAACCATCTAGCATATCCATCTGGGGCAGATTCTCCACTTTCATCAGAGATTCTTATTGGACGTTTGATTTCATCAGGAGAAAGATCAACATCTAATTGAGTAATTACTGATTGAGTGGCACGAACAATTGCTCTTTCTTTAAAGACAAGGTTTTGGAATTTTTCCCATCCCATATCATTAACAAGATAACGCATTCTATTTCTAGCAAGATTTTTTCTGTCACCTAATCTATCAAATAATCTCATTACTGCAATTGATGTGTAAAGTAAGTCTTCTTCAGGTGTGAATTCTTCTAGTTGATGTCCGATATAGGATTTGTTTCCTAATCCACCACCCAAAAATATCTTGAAACCCCGTTGTGTGGTTCCATTGATTTCTCTTGTTTGAGGAATTAATCCCACATCAACAATTCTTACCATTCCACATTTTTCACAACATGTAAAATTGAATTTGAATTTTCTTGGAAGGTTTTGTGCCATTGGATTTCTCAAAAAGAATCTAGCAGTAGCAAGAGCATAAGGTGTCGCATCAAATATTTCATCTGGGCAAACACCAGATAATGGGCTACACATAACATTTCTTACAGAGTTTCCACATGCTTCTCTTGAAGTAAGACCAACTTCAGCAAGACCTCTAAAAATTTCTGAAACATCTTCTAGAATTACCCAATGAAGTTGAATGTTTTCTCTTGTTGACAAATGAGCACTTCCTATAGAATATTGTTCGCTTAGTTGAGAAATTTTTTCAAGTTGGTGCGGATATACTTCTCCAGCTGGTAGTTTAATTCTGACCATCGCATAATCGCCAGTCATTCTAGTACCATATGCACCGTGTTGAAGTCTAAATCGTCTAAAACTATCTGCATCATATTTTCCTTGACGGAAAAGTTTCACTGTTTTTGCAAAATTATCTGCCTCTTCAATACTTGACCAATTGATTTTTGGCTTTGCTGAATCAGGTGCAGATTGTTTTAGATCAGATACTGTCAATACAAAGAAATTTCTTTTAGTTTGGATATAAATTTTTGATATTTGGAGGTTTTAGGAGGAAAATTTTCATCAACATGCATTATTTTCCTATTTCCAAAGGTAAAGAATCAGGATTAGTTTTACCTAATTGATTAGATGTGGCAAAGTATTAATTATTCAGAAAAGGAAAAATTCGCATGCAAGAGGCAACAATCGCAGAACAATCTTCTAAAATTTTCACTGATGTACGTGAGGTTGAAATTACACGTGCAATTGCAGATGAGTTTCACTCTGTTTTAATTGACAGAGCAGAATCAGATGTTATCATTATTGGTGCAGGTCCTGCAGGACTAACTGCAAGTAGGGAACTTTCAAACTTAGGTTTCAAAGTTTTGGTTATTGAACAAAACAACTACCTTGGTGGGGGATATTGGTTAGGTGGATATATGATGAATCCAGTTACAGTAAGAGAACCAGCACAAAAAATTTGGGACGAATTAGGAGTTCCATACAAAAAAGTTGGTGAGGGATTGTATTTGACACCAGGACCACATGCAGTATCAAAACTTATTGCAGGAGCATGTGATGCCGGAGTAAAATTCCTCCAACTAACAAAATTTGATGATTTAGTTCTAAAGAATGAAAGAGTAGCAGGGATTGTAGTTAATTGGATGCCTGTTTCAGCACTTCCACGTAACATTACATGTGTAGATCCAGTTGCTTTTGAAGCTAAAGTAATCATTGATGCATCAGGTCACGATTCAGTAGCTGTGAAGAGATTAGTTGATAGAGGATTGGCTGAATGGAAGGGAATGGAACCAATGTTTGTAAACGATGGTGAAGAACATGTTGTTCATAAAACAGGCGAAGTATATCCCGGATTAATTGCCGCAGGAATGTCAGTAACAGAAACACATGGATTAGCAAGAATGGGACCGACATTTGGTTCAATGTTATACTCTGGAAAGAGAGCAGCTGAAATCGCAGCAGCAAAAATCAAAGAGTTAGAAAGATAAGCCATTACGGCATTATTCTTTTGTTGAAAATTTCAAAAATTATTCTCTATGATGATCCAAAACATCCAGAAATTAAAATTGATAAACTAGAAGAATTTCTATCTAAAAATTTTAAAACAAATATTTTGAGAAGAGAAAATTTCTTTGAAATTGTAGATCAAAATATTTTGGATGAAATTAAAAAAGTCAGAGTTTATGATTTGAAAAAACCATTTTCAAAACAAGAAAAGAATATTTTGGAAAATCAAGAATTTGAAATGTTTGATGGATTTGAAATAATCAAGATCATTAGTAAGTTTATTCCGCCAGATGAAAATAGGATGGATATTTTTCATGTAATTTTTACAGACAGATTAATTGGAACATTTGATGAAAGTGATTTTAGATATCATGCAAGAATAATTATCGGCTCTAATCCTACAATAATTTCAATTCCAGGCATGATTGAGGCACCGGCTAAACCAAAACAATACTATCTGGACTTGATGACTAATGTTGAAAATCAATCAATTGAGAAAATAAATGAAAAGTACAAAGGGGGATTTTTAGAAGAACATGATCCAAGATTAAATGACGTAGCAGAAGGATGTTTACTTCAGGCAATAGTATACTACGAGACAGGAGAAGAGTTTTGTGAGGATAAAAGTTGCAGATTGTTTAATTCACATTGGCAAAAGGATTTGATATCCACTCAAGTTGAAAGTAAAAAATTATGTCAAAAGCATTTACAAATTTTAAAAAATCTTACAAATCAAAGTTAAACAGAGTTAATATCTTCACGAACTTTTTCAGCAGATTTTTTTAATAAATCAGATTCTATTTCATCAAGTGAAATATTTTTAATTTCAGATACTCCATTATTGTTGATTTTTACAGGGACTCCTAATGCAACATTTTCTTCTCCATATTCACCTTCAAGAACAACAGATGCAGGAATGAAAATTTCTTTTTTATTGATTATAGTTTCAATCACATCAAAGGTATTTTTTGCAATACCAAATTGGGATCTACTTTTATGATTTCTTAGTTTTCTCCAATAATTTCTAACATCATATGTGATCAAAGTTCTTTCATTATCTTTAATCATAGAAAGAAGGTTTTTTCCATCTACTGTCACACCTGAGAATATTGGAAACATTGTCTCACCATGCTCACCTAAAACAATGGCATTTGTAACAGATGATTGAGGAACAGAAAATTTTTTGGATAAAAAGTATCTGAATCTACTAGTATCAAGGCTTGAAGCAACACCAATAACTTTGAATCGATGAAAGTCACTTGTTTTTTGAAAATAATATGTCAGTACATCAAGAGGATTGGAAATCACTAAAACAATGGCTGATGGGCAATGTTGCTTGATTTTTTCTGCAATTTCTTTAATCAATTCCACTTGAGAGGAAAGATTTTCGGTTCTTGACTCTGAATAAAAGCTAGAGCTTGCAGAGATTACAACTATCTTAGATTCAGATATTTCAGAATAATCATCAGTTCCACGAATTGAAAACTTTGAATTTGCAGGAATTGCACTAGCTATATCTAATGCTTCACCAATTGCTTTGTCTTTAGTACGATTTAGAAGGACAACATCATCTATGGCATTAGAAACACAAAGGAATGCAATAGAAGAGCCAACACGACCGCTGCCAATAATAGAAATCAACTAAATCACGTTCTGTTATTTGATAATTAGAACAGGACACTTAGCTTTTTGTGAAACACCATTTGCAACACTTCCCAATAGAACTTTATCAAAACCAGTTCTTCCATGAGAACCAATTACAATAAGATCATATTTTCTAGATTTTGCGTAATTTACAATATCATTTACAACAGACTTTGATTTGATGACTTGAGATTTCATAGAAACACCGTTTTTGTTTGCAGCTGATTCTAGTTCTTTGATGTATTTTTTGGTGGCTTTACTTTGTTGTTTTAACAATTCGTTATCAGCTGTTGCATCATAGAATTTGTGATGCCATGCATCACCTTCAACACAAGTTAACAATGTAATTTTAGAATCGTATTGTTTTGCAACATCTAATGCTGCTTTGTATGCTTTTGTAGCTTGTTTAGAAAGATCAAATGGTACCAAAATATTTTTGAACATTTTTAGTATTCTCTCTTTCTTATGCTTTCACGTTGTCGTTTATCATCATGTTTTGGCATTTCTCCTTCAAATTTACGTATTAGTTCATCACATATTTTAAGAATGTCCCAATCAGATTCGGTGTAAACTAATTGATTTTTTGAGGTTTTTACAGTAAATGTTGCATCATAATGAGTTTGAGAACCCTCTGGATTTTGTGTTTTAACAGAAATTTTAGCCTCAATAATATCAGGAATTACTTGTTGAACCTTTTCAAGAGCAGCACTAATTTTTGTCATGAATAGATTACTGGCAGATTCATCATTCTCTAAACCAATAACAAATAAAGGAATTGAACTACTCATATCATCACTTGTTTATAGAATAATAAAAATCCATCACAATAAATACTAAACTTGATTTTCACGAATGATATTTTTGAGGGGATATTTAACAAATTGTTAGGTAGAAATCTAAATGAATGCGAAAAATTCAAAATTAATAGAATTAATTAGAAAACCAATCACAGTAGGTCCAAATACATCGTTAATCAAAACAAGAGAGATTTTACTAAAAAATAAAATCAAACGTGTTGTAATAGTAGAGAAGAAAAAACCTATTGGAGTAATTACTGAAAAGGATATTGCAAAGAAGATCTATGAACTGGGAACAAACCCAATAAAATCTGTAAAAGCAAAAGATTTCAAACCAAAGAAATTATTCACATTAACTAGAGAAAACACAGTTCAAGACTGTGCAAAGATGATGAAAAAACATAGAATTAGTCTAGTCATTATCTTGAATAAAGACAAAACATTTGGAGGAATTGTTACAGAAACAGATCTAGTAACCATATTTCTCACAAGAGGTACAACTCAAGTAAAAGTTTCAGAAATAATGAAAAAAGAACTAGTAACTGCTGCACCAAGTGATCCTATAATTCATGTTGAAAGCTTGTTGTTAAGATATGGAATTTCTAGAGTGATTATAAAAAGAAATCAAAAACCAATCGGAATAATTACTTTTAGAGATTTTGTGCCTGCAAAAATACCTCAATGGATAGCAGATTCAGCAGATCCTAAAGAAGTTCAAGAATACAAGTACAAGAAGGGATTAGAAGAAATTCATTCTAATCAAATGAGTTACTTGTTTCCATTTCATGCTACAGACATTATGAGTTCAAATCCCATTACAGTTAATGCAGATGAAGGAGTGAAAAAAGCTATAACACTAATGATAAAACACAACATCAGTGGACTGCCAGTAGTAAGAAAATCAAAACTAGTAGGAATTATTACAAAATCAGATATTGTTAGAGGGTTAGCATCCTAAATTATTTTACAATCAATACAGAGCATGGAGCATGCTGTGCAAGTTTATTGGAAACACTTCCAAGGAGAAATCTACCAACTGCACCTAACCCTTTATTTCCTACAATTATCAAATCACAGTTTTCACTTTTAACTACCTTCTTTATTTCAGATACAACATTTCCTTCTTTTAGGATAGTTTTACAAGAGATATTCTTTTTTTCTACAACGTGTGTTGCTCTCTCTAGTGTTTTGTTTCCAAATTTTCTAATTAATTCCATGTACTCTTTTCTATCAAGTAAGTTAACAGGAGTAGATTTTTCTGCTACATAAAGTAGAATTAGTTTGGAATTAAAAACTTCAACAAGTTCACAAGATCGTAGTAAAGCTTTGTTGGAACATTTTGAACCATCAACAGGAACAAGAATTTTTTTAAAATTATTAGAAGTCATTTCACTACCAGTACTGGTTTTTTAGATTTGTGCAAGACATAATTTGAGACACTTCCAAGAAAAATTTCTTTTGCAGAGCTTCTTCCTCGTGCACCAATAACAACCATATCAATCCCATTTTTCCTATCATTTGCAAATTTTGCAATATCATAACCAGGATCTCCAGAAATTGCTTTTGAAGTTAGTTTAATGCCTTTTTTTGCTGCTCGAACTTTGGCATCATCAAGATTTTTTTTGATTTCTTTCATGGTGTTAAAGTCTAAGAATCCAAGAGGATGAATTGCATAGATTCCAGGCACAGATTTTACAGTAAGAGCGGTAATAGTTCCATGAGATTGTCTCGCTAGATGTATAGCCATATCAAGACCACGCAATGAATTTTTTGAACCATCAAGAGGAACAAGGATTTTTTTAGTTTTAATTTTCATATCTTAGGATGATTAATTTTGAATTTAAAAGAGTTCCGTAATTTTCTTCGGTGATTTTCAATAATGAGAATTTAAAAGTTATATCATATAGGTTGAAAGAAACATCAAGTCATGGACAGTACATTTGTGAATCAAATAATGAGTAAAGATGTCATTACAGTAAGTAAATCAACATCATTACAAGAAGCTGCTCAAAGTATGAAAAAATCAAATGTAGGATGTGTCATTGTAACAGACAATAACAAACCACTTGGAATTGTTTCTGAAAGAGATTTTGTTACCAAAGTTGCAGCCGAAGGAAGGCCATTATTTACTGAAATCTCGGAGGTAATGTCATCACCATTAATTACAATTGATCATGAAGAGACAGTTTGGGAAGCTTCAGAGAAAATGAAAGAGAATCTAATTCATAAGCTTCCAGTAATAGAAAATGACAACATTATAGGAATTGTCACTACATCAGATATTGTAAAAATTTCTAGTGTTGGATCAGATTCTCAAATGCGAAGAGTTTGTGATCAAATTCTTTTAAGAATGAAAGATGAATAACTGAAAAAGGATATTCACTTAAATTATTGAATCAAAGAGATGTAATATCATGATGGCAGCAGATGAAGGTTCTACAGTGTTAGAGTCAAAAGATGATGGTCCAAAGATGCCAGATAAGAAAAAAACAAAATTTGATGTAATCATTGTTGGTGCAGGTCCATCAGGATATACTGCTGGAATTTATTGTTCAAGAGCAGGCTATGATACATTAATTTTGTCTGGAATTCTTCCAGGAGGCCAATTAGTTAACACAACTGAAGTTGAAAATTATCCAGGATTTGAAAACGGAATCATGGGGCCAGATCTCATGATTGACATGAGAAAACAATCTCAAAGAATGGGCACAACAATAATTGATGATGAAGCAGTAGATGTAGATTTTAGAAGAAAACCTTTCAAAGTTTTGACAGCATCTGAAGAATACGAAGGACGTGCAATAATTATTGCAACAGGTGCAAATCCTAGAAAATTAGGTTTAGAAGGAGAAGAAACGTTTGGAGGTAAAGGAGTTTCATATTGTGCAACATGTGATGGTCCTTTCTTTAGAAATCAAGAACTAATTGTGGTTGGCGGAGGAGATTCTGCAGTCGAGGAAGCAACATTTCTAACAAAATTTGCTACTACTGTTCATTTAGTTCATAGAAGAGATGAATTGCGTGCAAGTAAAGTTATGCAAGAAAGAGCTTTGAATAATGAAAAAATAAAATTCCATTGGGATTCAGCAGTCATTGACATCAAAGGTGATCAAAAAATGCAACAAGCAGTTTTGAAGAATCTCAAGACAAATGAAGAAACAACTCTTGATGTAGGAGGATTATTTGTTGCAATTGGTCATGAACCAAATACGAAATTATTCAAAAATCAGATAGATTTGGATGAAGAAGGTTACGTAGTTTTAAAAAATCGAACTTATACAAATATTGAAGGAGTTTTTGCTGCAGGAGATGTTCATGACAGAAATTATAGACAAGCAATTACTGCTGCAGGTTTTGGATGTATGGCTGCAATTGACGTAGACAAATATCTGACAGAAAATGCAGATACACAAGAATGAAAAATGCACAATGCAAAAAGTGCTTGAAAAAATTTAATGAAAAAGACATCTACACAATTCAACAATTTCAATACAGAAAAATTCCATCATACAAATGGACATTAGAATATTTCAGAAAATCAAACATTGGTGAATGGGATTCGTTTTGTGAGCAATGTCTAACTCAATATGCTAAAGAATCAATTAAAGCGTGGAATGAATCCAAATGACTTCCAAACTCTTTATTGTAAGCAAAAAAACTGAAGTTTGTGAGCGAAAATCCTGAAGATATCAAAAAATCAGCCAAAACCCATAGTGAAAAACTAGCAAAATTAGGAATGGAATTGGGTGAGATTCAGTTTAGCTATAGAGTAGATGAGAAGCCAACAAAAGAGTATTGGCAAAAAAGAATTGAAGATTTTAAAAAATACAGTGGAAAAGGTTTGGAGTATTATAATCAAGTATACACATTGATGAACATAGTTAACAAAGAAGAAGCACAAATGTTTCTTCTTAGAACAAGTAAATTTCGTCAATTAGGATTGAAATTAATTGAAATAATGGAAAAAATCATGGAGAATCCATCAATCATGGATAAAAAAGACAGACAGCAAAGTCAATGGAGCAAAGAAATCAAAAATGAGGTTACAGAATGTGGCAACAAGTGTCTTCGTCATGAAATGGATATGAATACATCATTTAGAGAATTTTATGAAAAACACTTGAAGAAAGTCTTAGAATAATTAGTATGCTAATTCAGACATGTGTTTTGCTTCTTTAAGAGAATTTTCAAACTCTTCTTCACTCATAATGTTTTGAGTTGCATAAACACTCTTGAATTTTCTTCCATCATCGGCAAAAATTCCAACCACACATGCATCTCCCTCAACAGGATATTTTTTCATACAAGCATATACTGCGGCTGAAGAAGGACTGATAAGGAGTTTATCTTTTTCAAATACTTCTTTTACAACAGAGAATGCTTCTTCATTATCAACAGAGATCCAATCATCAACTACATTTTCCCTTTTCAAAAACAAATCAGGTTTTGCAGATTCTTCAAAATTTCTCCATCCTTGAATCAAATGATTTTGTTGTGGTTGACATCCAATAATCTTGATGTCAGGGTTTTTCTCTTTAAGATAAGTTCCTATTCCAGTAATTGTACCACCAGTTCCTACTCCAGTAAAAAAGTGGGTAACTTTCCCGTCAGTTTGTTTCCAAATTTCAGGTCCTGTTCCAACATAATGACCTTTGAAATTGGCTTCATTTGCATATTGATTTGGAGAATAGTAAGTATCAGGTCTTGATGAAGCAATCGAAGTTGCAAGTGCGATACTTTGATCAGTACCAGCGCCAACTTTTGGACACAGATCATCACTTGTTTCAAAGACTTTCGCACCAAGATTTCGAATGATATCTTTAGTTTCATTACTGGCTTTTTCAGGGATAACAATCTCCACCTTATAGCCTAAGAGATTTGCAATTCCTGTTAATGCAATTCCTGTATTTCCAGATGTTGGTTCAATGATGATGCTCTTCCCTTTAGTTAGAATCCCTCTTTCTTCACCATCTTTTATCATCCAATATGCAGCTCTATCTTTAACAGAGCCAAATGGATTATGTCCTTCTAATTTTGCAAAATACTCTGTATTGTTTTGAGATAATGAATCTAATTTTACAAGAGGGGTATTGCCAACTCGATTAAGTATTTCAGAATCAGTAACAGTTGCCATGATGTTGGTTATTTCACCTTTTTAATTTTAAAAGTAATTTTTGCACCATCTTTTGACATATCTAATAATTCATGACCATTTCTTGAAACCCATCTAGAAATATCATCTTCTGCTTCAGGATCATCAGCGGAGACAGTAAGAATTTCTCCTACTTGCATTCTCTCCATTTCAATTTTTGTTCTAAACACAGGTTCAGGACAATACAATCCAGTTGCATCTATTTTTTTTTCTTCAGACATGACTACCTAATTCAAAAAAGGCTGTCTGTCATATTAAAATCTATTTCAATTTAGCTCGCCCTTACAGAGCCATTTTGAACATAGTTGCAAGATTTCTATCTTTCATAAAACTAGGATCTTGATTTTGAAAGTTGATTTTATGTGATATACGTTTCATCAAGTAAACGGCAGTTTTGTAGGAAAATGCCCACATCTTACTATTTTGATTGGAAGCATAAATTTGCAATAACAGATTCAAAAGCCACTTTGCGTTTGGATAGTGTTTTGCTATATATTCAATCAGATATTCTTGAGAACTATTGATTTTGTATCGTAGGTGATCAAGTGTTTCAATTGGTAGTGCATATCCTGTTTGAGAGATAGTAATTTTACCATGTTTCATTGCACTTAAAACATCATCAAGGTTGTTTTCAGAATCAATTACATTAACACATCTTCCAAGAGTAGACACTACATGAGAATCACTTCCAGAAACTTGAATCATATTATTATCCAATGCAAATTGTTTTGCACGTTCATTTGATAAAACATCCACGTTGTTACTATTGAAAACTTCAACCATATCACATTTTTTGGCATCGTTTCTTAATGCATCTAGTAAACTGAAAGGGTGAGGAGCACACAATATGCCATTCTGTTTCCTTACCTCATCTATGACTTCATCTAGAGGAATTCCAGGTTGTATAGAGTCATGAATTCCATATGCAATAACATGAGCACCAGTATCAGTAGTGACTTCTTCAGCTGGAAAGATATCGATATTTTTGAATTTTTCATGATTGTTTTTGTATTCTAAGAGTTGCCTGTAGCCATCAAGAGTATTGTGATTGGTGATAAATATTGCATCAAGACCCACACTAAGAGATCGTTCTAATTGATCTTGGATTGAGACATCAGAGTCATATGGTGGCTCATCGTTTCCTAAATGAAAATTTGAAAAGGAGTTATGACAATGTAATTCGGTCTTTAAAGGCATCCAAAAGAAATTTTTTGTATTAGATTATAATCCTATGCAAATTAGGCAATCATCTAAAAAGATCGTCATTTTCTTGACGAATCAGACTATCGATTTTGTGGTCGGCCATTTCAAAGGAATAATTACGAATAAGGGCTACAGGACAATTCTTGGTTTTTTCCATTACAAGTTCTGCTGCAGAGGATATCTCATCAGCAACTGCAATTGCAGTTACGCGTAATATTTTATCAAAAGAATCAGGCTTTCCTTCATAATCTAAAATTGGGTTTATGCCAGAAATCCCTATTGCACAATTTGTTTGACCCATTCTAAAGGGCCTACCAAAAGTATCAGAGATTATAACTGCAACATCTTTTTCAGTTTTTTCTTTAATTGTTTTACGAATATTTTTTGCAGAGTCATCAGAATTCAGCGGTAAGAGTGTTGCATGACCATGTTTTACATTGCTTTCATCAATTCCAGCATTTGCACAAATTAGTCCATTGTTTGTCTCTACAATAATAATACCATTTTTCATTCGAACTATACGCTTTGTTTCAGATAGAATCAATTCAACTATTCTAGGATCTTTTTGATATTGTGAACTAATGCCTTCTGCCAACAATGAAGGAGTAACAGTAGACAAATCCACGATTCTTCCTTCTTGTTTTGAGATAATTTTTTGTGCAACTACAATAATGTCACCATCTTCAAGATGTGAAGAAGACAAAATTAACTCTGAAAGATCATCAGAAGGTTCTATCTCTTTTTCAATATGAACAGGAATAATTTCCAACAAGAAAACTAGAGAATTCTTCCTAAAAAATTGTTTATGCAGGAGTTGTAGTTTCTAGTTCTAGTTTGTAATGTTTATTGATAATATCTAGAATCTTTGAGAGGTCTTTTTCCTCTAATGTTGTTGTTGCCAAGTCTTTAACCAAATCTTGGGCCCTATACGCGATACCCAATCCACAGATATCAAAGAGTTTGACATCATTTGCACCATCTACAACGCATACAATGTTTTCTTTTTCTTCACCCCATTCTGCAATCTTTATTTTTGCAGACTTTGATTTATCAGAGTCAACATTTACTTTAACACCATCTAGTTTTCCATCTTTGAAGATTAATTCATTACAATAAACATAATCAAGTCCAAGTTCTTCTTTGAGTCTGTCCATCATTAGTGTAAAACCGCCTGAAACTGCCATGAGTTTCCAGCCTGCTGCTTTGAGAACCCTACAAGCTTCTTTTGCACCAGTCATAATTGGTAAACCATCAGATACTTCATGACAAATCTTCTCATCTAGTCCTTTTAGTGCATTAACTCTGGTTCGTAATCCTTCTTCCCAGTTAATTTTGCCTTGAATTCCTTGTTTTGTAATTTTCCAAATCTCATCTTCCTTGTTCATCTTTTCAGCTAAAATAGGAAGATATTCTTCATCATACAATACACCCTCAACATCAAAAATTACTAGCAAATGATTTCTGATTTGCAAAAAAATTGCTAATTATATTAAAGTTTAAACTTTTTTTCAGATCTAAAAATAGGTAGTAATAAATCACCGAGTTTTGCAGTGTTGGTAAGGGCAAATTACTATGGGCGAATTAGAACATAAATACGAAGTAGAAGTTCAAACAACTGAAAAAAGACAAAAACTAACCGACGAAGTCAAAGCAGAACTAAAAGCATCAGGAATGATGGATGACAAAGGAAAACTCAAACTAAAAGGAGTTAGTCCTAAAATGCTAAAAAGAATGAAACAAGAATTTGTGGATTGTCCAGTTTTAGAAGGGAATACACATTTTATCCAATGCTTTGTTTGTCCAAACTTCCAAAGCAGAGTGACTGGAAAAGTTCTTTGCAAAGGTGATCCTTTAAAGTAAATTTTTGATTTTTACGAAAGGCTCTTTAGTTAAATTATTTCTTGAAATGCTAGTTTGAGCAAAGAAGATGTTGGAATCACAGTATCAAAAAATGATGATTTTAGTGAGTGGTATACTCAGGTTGTTCTCAAAGCAAAGTTAGCAGATTATGCACCAGTCAAAGGACTTATCGTTCTTAGACCTGATGGGTATTCTATCTGGGAATCATTGCGTAGTACATTTGATAAGAAATTTGCAAAGAATGGAATAAGAAATGGTTTCTTGCCAGTACTAATTCCTGAATCACTATTAGGCAAAGAGCAAAAACACTTTGCAGGATTTAATCCCGAGGTCTTTTGGGTAACTCATTCAGGAACAAATGAAGTGGGAGATAGACTTGCACTAAGACCAACATCTGAGACTCTGGCATATACTCTGTATTCCAAATGGATTCAAAGCTGGAGAGACTTGCCATTGAAAATCAACTTTTGGAATACTGCATTACGTGCTGAAATCAAAGCAACAAAGCCATTTTTAAGAACGTCTGAATTTTTGTGGCAAGAAGGACATACAGTTCACACTACACAAGAAGAAGCAGAAAAAGAAGTGATGAAGATTTTAGATATTTATAAAAACACAGTAGAAGAGGAACTTGCAATTCCTGTAACTACAGGTAAAAAAAGTGAAAAAGAAAAGTTTGTAGGTGCAGTATACACTACTACCATGGAGTCAATCATGCCAGATGGAAAGGCTCTGCAAATGGGAACATCACATTTTCTAGGGCAGAATTTCTCAAAACCATTTGAAGTAAAGTTTGCAGACAAAGATAATGTTGAACATTTTGCATGGCAGACATCATGGGGTGTTTCATGGAGACTAATTGGCGCTATGATAATGACACATGGTGATGATCAAGGATTGGTTTTACCGCCCAAAGTCGCACCAATTCAAGTTGTAATTGTTCCAATTTACAGAAATGATGAAGGTAAAACAAAAGTCATGCCAAAGGTAGAAGAGATCAAAGAGAAACTAGAATTAAAAAATTTGAGAGTTCATGTTGATCAAAGAGAAGGATTGTCACCAGGATACAAATTCAATGACTGGGAGATGAAGGGAGTTCCAATTAGAATTGAATTAGGACCAAAAGATATTGAGAAGAATAGCATGGTTGTTGCAAAAAGAATTAACCGTGAGAAAGACAACCTAGGGTTTGAAGATGTTGAAAAGATAATTTCCATTCTAGATGAGATTCAGGCACAAATGTTCCAAAATGCAAAAGAGCAATCAGTCAAAAATACACTAAAGGTGTCAGATTATTCAGAGTTTAAGTTGAAAATCGAAGAAGGTGGATTCCTTATTGCTCCATGGTGTGGAAAGTTAAAGTGTGAAGAGAAGATCAAAGAGGAAACAGGAGCAGATATCAGAGTTATTCCATTTGGTTCAGAGAATACTGAGAAAAAATGCTTGTGTTGTGAGGAACAAAGTACTGTATTTCCAATATTTGCTAGAGGGTACTAGTTTAACGAACACATTGAGATTATCTTTGATGCAGTTGCATCTACAGAAACATTTGGTTCTGCAGAAACAAAAAGCACATGTTCACCATCTAGAAAAGTCATAGTTACGACATTCTTTCTTTTAGCTGCAGCAAATTCTACAGGTCCCAGATTTTCATCAAAATCTTGCCTGGTTCTAATTCTCAAAACAGCCTCTATGAACATCTTTTTTCGTTCTGTCTCATCTTTTAGCGCTGTAACACCATCACGAAATGAACTAGCAACAGCATTTCCCATCATGTCCAAGAATGCAGCAAAACGAATCTCAGGTTCTTTTGTCAGAGAATCACAAATTTCTTGAGGAGTTTTTTCAGACATATGATTTCAAAACAAAATTTCGAATAAATAAGATTTTTAGATTTTCAACTTTGAATTTAGGATCAGATATAATAATGGAAAAAACAAGTCCCTAACGTTGACATCACCTCCAGAGACAACAGAAAGACAACCACTAGTTGATTTATTCAGAGAAACTAGAAACCGTACACTAGAACTAGTTAAAACACTTGAGAAAGATGATTTTGTAGTTCAAACAGCATTTTACATGAGTCCTCCAAAATGGCATATTGGACATGTAAGTTGGATTTATGAAGCAATAATGAGTAAAATAGACAAAAATTATGAGTTTTATTCAAAAGAATTTTCAGAATACCTTAATTCCTATTATCAACAATTTGGAGTTCCCCATGATAAAGGACTCAGAGGAGTAATTTCTAGACCAACAATTGATCAAATTTTTCAATATTTTAACACAATCAATCAAAGAGTTGAAAAATTTATCGAGTCTCATGAGCTAAGTGATGAACAAAAAAGACTCATCACCATGGGATTCCATCATGAATGTCAGCATCAAGAATTGTTAGTTTATGATTTACAACATTTGCTTGCAGAACAATATAGACCAGTAAAGAAAAATGATTTTCCAAGTACTAATCAATTAGATAAAAAATCTGTAATAGTAAAAGGAGGGTTATACACAATGGGATATAATGGAAATGATTATTGTTATGATATTGAGATCCCAGAGCACAAAGTGTTCTTAAATGATTACAAAATCGATGTCTTTCCAGTAACTAACCAGGAATTCCTAGAATTTATGAAAGATGGTGGTTATGAGTCATACAAGTATTGGTTATCAGATGGATGGGAAAAGGTGAAAGCAAACCATTGGAAAGCTCCAATGTATTGGGAAAAAATTGATGATGAGTGGTCAATAAGAGACTTTTTAGGAATTAGGAAGATCAAACCAAATGAACCAGTATGTCATGTAAGCTTCTATGAAGCTGATGCGTATTGTAAATGGGCAGGAAAAAGATTACCAACTGAAGCTGAATGGGAAAAAGCTGCATGTTGGAATGAAGAAACTCAGGAAAAAACAATTTTCCCTTGGGGAAATGATGAACCAACAACTGAGCAATCCAATTTATTAGAATCATATCATTGGGGATGTGCCGAAGTCGGAGCATATCCAAATGGAGTCAGTCCTTCAGGATGTCAACAGATGATTGGAGATGTTTGGGAATGGACATCATCAGAATTTAGCGGATATCCAGGATTCAAAACAGGATTTGATGAATACAATGACAAATGGTTTACAAATCAAAAAGTTTTGAGAGGAGGCTCATTTGGCACGCCTAAAATGTCGATTAGAGGAAGTTATAGGAATTTCTTCAGATTAGATGAAAGATGGCTATTTGCAGGATTTAGATGTGCAGAAAACATCTAGTTTTTTGAGACTAGAGTAAGCGAGAAATATTTGTTTTCATCTAACCATGTATGTTTTAATTCAAAACCAATATCATCTAACAAATCATGGATTTGTGATAGTCTATACTTGTGAGAATATTCAGTATGAATTAATTCATCTTTTTTCAAAGTCAGTATAAGATTAGATTTTGAAATAATCACAGATTGATTGCAAAGTGATTTCAGATACATTTCAATTCTTTGATCTTTTTCATTATAGATTGCGTGGTGAACAAAGTTTTCAAGCTCAAAATCAGCATCTAACTCATCATTTATTCTAGATAAGACATTTAGATTGAATTGGGAAGTGATTTGCAAGGAATCATTGTATGCAGATTCGAGAATTGAATTTTCTTTTACCAAATCTAATCCAATCAAAAACATATCACCAGATTTCATTGTTTGATGTATTTTTTGTAAAAATTTGTAACCATCAACAGGGGCAAAGTTTCCAAAACTTGAACCTAAGAAAATGATTAGGTTCTTTTTTTGATCATAATTTTTTAAAAATTGTAATCCCCCTTCATAGGTATCAATTATCCCAGTAATTGTTAATTTTTCATAATCTTTGAGAAGTTCTTCTGAACTTTCAGCCAAGATTTCAGATATATCAATTGGAAAGTACTCAAGGGTTTTTTGATTAGATAAAACATCTAACAATAATCTAGTTTTAACAGATGACCCACTTCCTAACTCAACTAGACGATATTCATCATCAAGAAAAGAAAGCAGTTCAATTTGTAATTTGTTTAGAATTGAAATTTCTGTTCTAGTAGGATAATATTCAGATAATTGACAGATTTTTTCAAATAATTCAGAGCCTTTTTTGTCATAAAAGAATTTTGGATGAATAAATTTAGAATTTCTACCAAGGCTAGAAAAAATTTCATCTGCAAAAGATTTCTGAATTTCAGTCGCATGAGGCTTAAAATATTTTAATCTAGAATCAAGAACAAATTTTTTATAATTTTGATTTTTTTCAACGATGTTACTCAAGTACAAAAATCCCTTTTTTTCAACATAAATGCTTTATCCCAATTTTGAGCACACCATATTTCTTGATATACCACATTATCTAATGACTATCATTGGATGAAATTCTACGAGTAGAGAATTTGAAAAAGTTTTTTGTAAAAAAAGGAATGTTTGGGTCTAAAACAACTGTAAGAGCAACAGATAATGTAACATTTTCCTTAAAAAAAGGAGAAGTATTTGTTTTAGCAGGAGAATCAGGTTCTGGAAAATCCACTATTGCAAAATTGATTTTAAAATCGATTGAATCAGATTCAGGAAAGATATTTTTTGAAAATCAAGAAATCTCAAATGAAAAAAAGAATTTGGAAATAATCAAAATGAATTGTCAAATGATTCATCAAGATCCATATGATTCCATAAATCCTAGAATGAAAATTTCAGATATTGTATCAGAGCCATTAGAGATTCATAATATTGGAGATAAAAATGAAAGAACACGAAGAGTCATAGAAGTACTACAAGAAGTCAAATTAGAACCAGCTGAAGAAATTGCAAGAAAATATCCACATATGTTATCAGGAGGACAAAGGCAAAGAGTTGTCTTAGCCAGAGCATTAGCATTAAAACCTAAAGTAATTTTAGCAGATGAGCCCGTTTCAATGTTAGATGTGTCAATTCGAGCAGAGATGCTTGAATTACTGCATGATTTACAAAAAAAATACAATATTTCATTTATTTACATTACACATGACTTGGCAACTGCAAGATATTTTGGACAAAGAATTGGAATTTTGTATCTTGGAAGAATTGTAGAGATTGGACCAATCGATGATGTGTTATTGAGCCCAAAACACCCATACACTCAAGCACTAATTGATGCCATATCAGAACCTGATCCAGATAATTTACACAAAGAAAAGAGGATCAGAATCAATGAAGCGTCAGATGTAGATGTTGAAGAAGGATGTAGGTTTAGAGCTAGATGTCCATATGTTATTGAGAAATGTAAAACTGAGCCAGGGTTAGAAAAAGTTGGAGAAGAGCACTTTTCAGCTTGTTATGTAAAATTAGATTAAGAAGTACGTACTGAAGGCATTCTCTTATCTTTGTAAGTTACAACATTTGAGACACCGTTCTTTGGGAAAACACCATAGATCAGTTTTGCCTTTTGTACAACTGAATCT
>JANQNM010000110.1 GCA_028279625.1 Candidatus Nitrosopumilus sp.
TGCCCATAATGTAGCACGCCTGGGTGAATTAGAAATCATTGGTATCATTACGATCGACATCATCCTAATCCGTCTGCGTGCCTGCTCTTGGGCGTTTAACTGTAGGCAATTTCCTACTAAAAACCATTTTTGAAACAGATTAAATTTTGTATTTTTGATAGATGCGTGTGGAAATCAAAAATACGTCATTACTATTCATAGGAATTACAATTTTGATTTTAGGAGCTTTTATCATGATTTTTGATTATCCTCAGATTCAATTTTTTGAAAATATGAGCAATGAATCTTACAGACATCTTGATGAAGAAAACAAAGGAATTCATCAAAGATTAAAAATTGAATTTTCAATAGGTATTGGAATTTTTAGTATCGGTGCTGGTTTACTAGTAATTTCTTTTCTAAAAAGATTTCAGTATGGAATCAGAAAGTGATATTTCAAAACCAATAACTGGATCACGGATTTTGTAATTTTCTTTTATTTTCTCATTTATTTCTCCAATGATTCCAATTTTTTTATTTTCAAATTTTATAGTTGCAGAATGTCCTTTCTCAAATACAGAATGCTCTTCAGCAACAGTTTCAATTTCTTTTCCTGTTCCAATCTTTAGCAATGAATTCAATACTGATTTAATTTCAGTAAAATTGGCATCTTTGTGAACGCTTACGCATGAAAGATTGGTTTTTTCAGTAATTGGATTTTCCAAACTGAATACAGAGCCTGTTTCAAATAATTTTTGAGGGTAAGACTCGTGGATATTTCTAGACAAATTTTCTAACAAGCCAGGAAGAATTGAATCACGTAAAATAGTATGTTCTTGACTTTTTGAATCTTGAACAGAAATGGTTTGTGAATCTTCTCTATTTGCCATTTCATAAAGAACTCTTTTGCTTGTAAGACTTGAGTTAAGTGCTTCAAGATATCCCAAACCTACCATGATGTTGCTAAGAGATTTTAGATTTTGAGAAATGGAATTGGTCTGACCAATTGTTTGAGATGGAGAAAGTTGTGGTTCAAGATTTTGAATTCCATATCCCAATGCAACTTCTTCAACTAAATCCATTGGTCCAAAAATATCAAATCGGTATGCAGGAATTGTGCATTCGATTTCCTTGCCTTTTTTGATTGCATCTAACCTTGATTTTTTTAGTGATGAAATAATTTTTGCAGGGTTTAGATTCAAACCTAAAATTTGATTAACTAAGATTGGGTTAACTTTCATTTTCTTTGGTTCTAATTTTGGAGAAGAGTTTTGTGATCCTGAAATTTGAACAGATTCTAATGAGAATCCAGCACTCTGTAAGATTGTGGCTACAACTGATAGCATATCCTCAGCATCGGCTTTGTTTATTCCAGTAACTTCAACAAAGAGATTTTTTGTTTTTGTAGTAACTGTAGTTACTGCAGCATTAATGATGGGTGGAAATGAGACAGTGTACTGATTTGCATCAACAATTAATGGCATTTTCTTAGAATTTGCCAAAAGATTTCCATAGTCTTTTCCAACATCTGTGGTTTCAAGAATTTGAGAAATGGATAGTTCTTTTTCAGAATTTAATGGAATGAATTTGTGATTTCTATCAGTAGTTTTGTATGTTAATGGAAATACGATTTTATCTAAATCATGGATTCCAATAGAAGATTTCTTTCTCTTTCTTCCAATTCCAAAATGAAGATCTTCTTGCATTGCCATGAGTTGTTTGATAATTTTATCGTCAATTTTGCCATTTTTAGCCACAATTCCAGTAACAAAAGGCCTAATTTTTGCAACATCAGATTTTACAGAGATTGCATATTGTTTTGATTTTTTGATGTTTAGTTTGATTGCACCAGTTTTTAGACCCAGTAAGCCTTGCATGCCAAGTGCAATTCCAAAGTCTGTAGAATAATCAGGTCTATTTGGACTGTATTCAATTCGTACAAGATCTTTATCTTCAGATTCAATGTCTAATCCCAAAAATGGCAGAGATTCTGAAATTTGTTTTTTAGAAGCTTTTCCAATTAATTTCTGAAGACGAGAATAGGATAATTCAACTACTGGCATTTTGTTGCACTCCTTAACCAATCCAAGTTATTGTTGTAAAATTCTCTTACATCATCAAGACCATACTTTAGCATGGCAATTCGTTCAATACCTCCTCCCCAAGCCAAAACAGGTTTTGTGATTCCAAGGGGTTTTGTTACTTCTGGTCTAAAGATTCCCATTCCAAATAGTTCAACCCATTTTCCTAATCTATCATTATACACCATAGTTTGTAATGACGGTTCAGTGTATGGGAAAAATGTTGGCCAGAATTTTATTTTTGTAATTCCTATACGTTTGTAAAATTCACGCTGAATTCCCATCAGATCACGTAAAGTTGCATTTTTTCCCACAACAACACCTTCAATTTGATTAAATTCTACAAGGTGCTTGTAACTTACTTTTTCATTTCTAAATACACGTCCTAATGAAAATACTCTAGCTTCATCAGGTTTGTTTTCTGCAAGATGTTTGATTGTAACACATGTTGTATGTGTTCTTAATACCATCTTTCGTGCTTCATTGATATCCCATTGGTATCTCCAATTTTTCTTATGAGATTCTGAGACTTTTTTAATTTGTTCAGGATTTCCAATCTTTTTTGCTGAAATTTTATCAAGATAGAATGTGTCTTGTAGTTCTCGTGCAGGATGATCTTGAGGCGTAAAAAGTGCATCAAAATTCCAAAAGCTAGATTGTGTCATGTTGCCTATAATCTCAGAGAATCCTAAAGTGACAAAGATTTCACGAATTTCATCAATTGTATCTTTTAGAGGATGAGTTCTAGCCACGAAAACTTCAGGAACTTTGGCTTCAACATCTATTGCTCCAGAAGATTCAGAAAGTTCAATAGATTTTGCAGAAGTAGTAAGAGAAATTTCTTTTGTTTTTACAATTTCTTCAACAATAAAGTCAGGTCGTTTGAGTAATCCAGAAAGTTCATTTTCATTGATTTGATCTTTAGAAATTTTGTTTGTTCCAATATTTTTTAGGATTTTTTCTCCAGGAAGTTCTGAAGGAATTTTTCCTAAAGAAATTTGCTCAGAAGATGCTTCAACCCATTCATTTTTTCTAGCTAGTCCCATTGCAGGCCCAAAAATAGGACCAAGTTGTTTTTGTAGTTCTGCAAGTTTTTTTGGACCATCTTTTAATGCATCAAGTAATCTTCGTTCAGGTAATCCTTTTTCAAATGCTTCAATTCCATTTTTACCTAAACTCAATAAACTAGTTTTAGATTCAGCAACAATAGCTAAATCTTTTAGTTTGAGCCATTCAATTCCTCTTCTTATTTGATCAGGTGAAAGATTTGTTGATTTTTCAAGATTTTCAGGAGTTTGTTTTGAAGTCTCTTTTAGTGAAGTAATAATTTTTTTTTCAATTTCATGAAAAACTTGCGACAACAGCAGAAAGTTCGAAAAAGACTTTTTAAACCTTAACCTAAGTCAAATTGAATGTCAGCTGATGACTTTATTGTGACTCCTTGGCATGTTGAAGGAGATATTGATTATGATAAATTAATCAAAAAATTTGGTACTGAAAAGATCTCATCAGAATTACTAGGTAGGATTAGGAATGTTGCTGGAGAAGACCATTTTATGCTCAGACGTGGAATTTTCTTCTCTCATAGAGAAATGAATAGAATTTTGGATGATTATGAAAAGGGCAACAAATTCTTTCTTTATACAGGAAGAGGCCCTTCAGGGCATACTCATATTGGTCATTTAGTTCCATGGGTTTTTGCAAAATGGCTTCAAGAAAAATTTGATGTAAACATGTATTTTCAATTAACAGATGATGAGAAATTTTATTCAAAATCAAATCTCACATTAGAAGAAACTGGAAAATTTGCATATGAAAATGCACTAGACTTTATTGCACTAGGTTTCAAACCAGAAAAAACAAAGATAATTATCAATACAAGAAATATTCAAACCCTTTATCCAATTGCTGCACAAGTAGCAAAAAAAATTAACTTCTCAAACACTAAGGCAACATTTGGTTTTACGAATGAAACAAATCTTGGAATGATTTTCTACACATCACTTCAATCAGCTCCATGTTTTATTGAAGATAAACCAGTTTTGATTCCATTGGGAGTAGATCAAGATCCTCATTTTAGACTAACAAGAGATATTGCTCCAAAGATTGGAAAACCAAAACCGGCATTAATTCACAATATTATGATTCCTGCATTAGAAGGACCAGGAGGAAAAATGTCAGCATCAGATGAAAATGGAACTGTTTACACAATTGATGAACCAAATGTTGTAAAAAAGAAAATCAACAAGTATGCATTTTCAGGAGGCCAGCCAGATCTTGAACAACATAGAAAGTTGGGAGGAAATCCAGACATCGATGTATCATATCAATATTTGAGAATATTTTTTGAACCTGATGACAATAAACTAAAGGCAATCTATGATGATTACAAGTCGGGAAAATTACTTTCGGGTGAACTAAAAGCTATCTTAATAGAAAAAATAAATGAATTTCTTGCAGTTCATCAAGAAAATAGAGAGAAAGCTAAAGACCAGATTGACGAATTTCTTTTTGAAAACAAATGAAGATTTACATTTCATGTGATGACAAATACGAAGCGCAGAAATTATCTAGTCTAATTTTCATCAAAGACGGAAAAGAGACATACATTACTGAAATCCTAAATATTGTAAAAAATGAATTAGTTATTTCCCTCAAAGACAAATCAGCACACAGTATTTTACTCAAAGATGAGGAAAATGTTGAGAAATTTGCTGATTTTATTCAATCAGTTGTGGATAAAGAACACAAGTTGATTTCTACTAGAATTCTAGAAAACGATGTAGAAATCATAAAAGAATAATTCTACAGTCCAAAGGCAACATAGAGTGCTATTACACCCACTGTAGCAATCAATGAAAGACCTAATGCCTTAAAGTCGCTATTCATATTATTATTCCAAAATTATTATAATTAAAGTGTTAATAAATTCTCAAAGATGATTTTAGAGATCATCTAGGAAAATATCTACTCTTTTTTCGTTTAGGTTTTGGATTATCTTCTTTGGGTTTTGCTATAGGTTGTCTTATTTCATTACAATTCAAGCAAAGGACCTTTAGTTCATCTCTTGCAAGATCAGGATCTGAAATATACTTGCCCCAAGAGGAAGCAAATCCTCCACGTCTTATACTATCAAAGGCTTCTTCATCAAAGATATGACTAAATCCTAGAGCTCTTTCATCTTTGAATCCACAACTTGAACACGTTTTTCCTCCTAAAATCTCAAACAGTTTATCTTTTAGAGAATCATAAAATTTTTCTGAACCCTGAGAATAGAAACTCTCTTGTTTTTTTAGAAATTTATCATTTTTGAGTTTCTTTGGTTTTGAATCACGTTGTTTAGATTTCATTTCATATGATGAACGTGATGGACTGTCATCTCTGGAATATCTTGAACCTCTGTCATCTCTGGAATATCTTGAACCTCTGTCATCTCTGGAATATCTTGAACCTTTGTCATCTCTAGAGTTTCTAAATGAACGAGAAGGTTTCTTTCCTAGAGTAGAATTTCGTTTAGATTTTTTATCTGAATATTTTGATTTGTATAGTTCCATTGCTTGATTTTTTGAGATCAATTGGTTATAGATACTTTGAGCTAAAAATTGTGCCTAGATTTTCATACCAGAGATTTATCCATCTCAGTGGACATAATTTCTTGAACTTTAAGAAAATAGAGTTTTGTAGAATATGGCATCTCATCTAAATTATTATCAACTACAATCATAAAATATCTAACAGCTCTTTTTGAAATATCTAAATTAAATTTCATTGGCAAAACTGGATCCTGATGGACTTTGATTTTATCTTCAAGCCAAGGAGGAGCCATCTCGATTGTTTCTTTGATAATTTTGTCATACCAAAAGGATAGATTCTGAGGTTGAAGTCCTTGTTTCAGATTAGAAACATCATTATCAATTTTCTTCATCATATGATTAATTATTGCCATGAGGCCAAATCATGAAATTTTGTTTTATTACAATTACTCAAAGTTCGACAAGCTACTTGTCAATTGATAACAAGTTACCTTCTGAATCAATCTCAGAATTTTTGATTCTAGTTGTAGATATTCTGTTTCCATCTTTTGCCAAGAACATAGGCACAGTAATTACCTGGACTGGAGGCAAGTTTTTTTCTGCCCTCAAATCATTGAGCACTTGTCCTTGATTGCTTGTTTCATCACTAACTACTAGAGCCTCAACTCCTTTTTCTAAAACAGCAGGACCAAAATCATTATCCAGCTTACTAATCTCAAAAGAAGAGTTTGGAAATTCCTTAGATAGAGTTTGAGTAAGAGTTTCTAGTCTTTGTTCATATTGATTTGCAAGATTTTTGCCTTTTTTTACAGCTAATTTATCACCAGTTAATCCGATTATTACCTTATCAGATATTTCAAATGCAGCACCAAGCAAAGTCAGATGACCTCTGTGAATAATATCAAAAGTGCCACCCATTGCAACTAGAGAGAACTTTGACATGTAATGGTATGAGAGTCTTTGAAAATAAATCTACTACTTTAGGACATAATCAAGATTAATTGGAAATTTTCATCAATCCTTGTTTAATCAAGAATTGAATTCCTTCTACAAATGAACGGTCATCAATTTGGCCTGCCGCCCACCATCCGGCATTGTTTTTAATCCAATCAGGAATTTGATTATCTTGAGCAACCTCACCTTGTTCAGTAACTGGAATCTTCATCAATCCTCCTTTAATCAAGAATTGAATTCCTTCTACAAATGAACGGTCATCAATTGCACCTTCGGCCCACCATCCGGCATTGTTTTTAATCCAACCTGGGATTTCTGAACTAGATGATTCTTGATTTACTGAAATTGGATTTTCAGAATTTATCATAAAGGAAATTATCTCTATTGTGGATTTTTTGTTTCCATATTGAGCTTTGACAATGTATTTTCCATCATCAAATTTTTCATTTAATGAAAAGGTATGAGAAAAGGATGTATCAGGATCAACTACAGTTTTTTTAGTTACAATTAGATTTTGATTTTCATCAAAAATTGTAATTCTCAAACTTCTGTCTTCATCAAACTTGTTGACGTTTCCAGTAAACACAACTGATTCTCCAAGTGCGTATGACTCTTTATCAGATGTAAATTCTACAGTAAAGTTATTGGAACTGCTTTGAACTGGTGCAGAACCATATCCAAATGCATTACCTCCAAGTGGAATTATAGCAATTAATGATAATGTGGCAAGAATGAAAAATATCTGAAATTTCACACAAACCTACATTCCTTTTTGCATTTAAACTAAGTGTGTCTAGTTTACCAAAATTAGAACAAATGGACCTTGTTCAGCAATAGGGACATTGCTTCTATCCCAGACAAAGGTTTCAATAAAAAATAGACCCTTTTTTTCTGGAATCCAATCTATGGTTTGAGATTGTAATCCTGTTCCAATGAATCTGCCGTCAAATTTTCCAATATACTCTATTTTACTAGTTTCAGATTCTTTAATTTGAACAAAGTAAGTGTAGGGTGTTTCATTTGTGCTTTGATCTGCTGCAAATTTGACAGAAGTCTTACTTTCAATATTTACAGTTGAGCCAACTTTGAGTTCAGATAATTTGTTTCCAGTTTGATCTTTTACAGTTACCTCAGAGATGTTTGCTAATTTTGTAAGGGATTGAGGAGGAGGGATTTTTACATCAACCATATCAGAATAAAAGATATCAGATTCTGCAAATAACAAAAATCCCACGGATCTTGAATCTATCTGCTCATCAAGATCAAAAGTAATCTCAGAATTGGATTCAACATCTCCTAGATTAATTGTAGAAACTCCAAGAAGTCTTGGTGGCTCAAATCCATCATAAAATGCAAGGTAGACATTGGTATCAGAATTTGGGGCACCTCCATTTTGCAAAGTACCTGAGAATCGAAATGAAGTATCTACTAAGACATTGTTAGAAAATACTGTCAGACCCTTTTGTTTTGGGACAGATGAGTCAAATCCTAAAAGAGAAACT
>JANQNM010000054.1 GCA_028279625.1 Candidatus Nitrosopumilus sp.
GGTTCTCAACCACCAAAACATGGATTGTTATTCCAACATGCAATGGTTCATGCTGCTCCAAGGTGGCAAAGAGGGAAAATTGCACGTGCAATAGCTGCAAAGGCTGTAATTGCAGCACGAATTGACGTTTATGGTGAAGGATTAAACAAAACACTTCTTGAAAAACTCAATGTCAGAGTAGATGAGATTGGTAAAAAATATGAAAATCCAACTGAAAAAGACATGAGAAAACCTCAGTCGTTTAAGCGTGATGGAGGAAACTTTAGAGATAGACCTGCAAGAAGAGAAGGACGTGATTCAAAACGTCAAGGTAGAAAAGGAAAAGGCAGATCAGATTCAAAAAATAAAAAGAGAAAGAAGTTTGGAAGAAGATAATCAACCATTTTTCTGGATTAAATCAGAAGGGGAAAAAAAGCTAGCTACAGAAAATCTTGTACCAGGAAATCAAGTTTACAAAGAAAAACTAGTTGTTAAAAAAGGAATTGAGTATAGACTTTGGGATCCATTCCGAAGTAAATTGGCTGCAGCAATCATGAATGGATTAGAAGAATTTCCTTTTGAAAACAAAACTAAGGTTTTGTATCTAGGAGCATCAACTGGTACAACTGTTAGTCACATTTCAGATATTGTAGGTCCTAGTGGAGTTATTTTTGGAGTAGAACATGCAAGTAGAGTTGCAAGAGATTTTCTTGACAGAGTTGCATCATATAGAAAAAACATAATGCCTATTCTACAAGATGCAAGAAAGCCATCAGAATATTTTTCAGTATTTGGAAAAGTTGATGTTGTGTATGTAGATATTGCACAACCAGATCAAACAAAAATTGCAATTGAGAATTGTGAGATGTTCTTAAAAAAAGAAGGTTATCTCTTTTTGGTAATTAAAACAAGAAGTATTGATGTAACAAAATCTCCAAAAAAAATTGTTGATGAAGAAATCGACAAACTAAAATCAAAATTTAATATTTTACAGACAATTGATCTTCATCCTTACGATAAAGATCATGCAATTGTTATTGCAAAATTCAAAAGTTAAGATTTCTCAAGTATTTTCTGTACTGGCTTCCAGCTTTTACGCACAAAATTAGGCATAAAGTGGTTTTTCTTGTAGAACTTATTTACAAATCTCACAGTTTTAGAATCAGAAGGATATCCACTTCCCAAGTCATAGTTTTTTCTCAATTTTTCTATTTCCTTATCTCGTGTTACTTTTGCTAATATGGATGCCGCAGAAACTACAACAAATCTACTATCTGCATGGTGATATGATTTGATTTTATGATTTTCAGACAAAGTGGAAATTTCTTTACCAAATCTTTTAGGGTTTACATCACAAGAATCAACATAAGATGTGTCAGGATTTAGTTTTAAAACAACTTTTGCCATGTGTTTTGCTTCCAAACCATTAAGGCAGTGTTTTCTAACATTTGCATCAATGGATTTTGGGGAAATTTTGGAAATATAATATCCATCAACAATTTTTATTATATCTTTAAACAGTTCTTCACGTTTTTTTGGAGAAAGTTTTTTTGAATCTTTAACTCCTAATGCGTTTAGTTTTCTTAGATTCTTTTTGTCAAGTGAGATTCCAGCAATTACTAGTGGTCCTAACATAGAACCACGACCTGCATCATCAACACCACAAATTTGCACGAACTTTGTCTAAAAACACAAGTATTAAACCGTTATAGACTAAGAAAAATTGAAAAATTGGAAATTCCAAATGAATCTCTAGAAGAGATAACAGAAGGTAAAACAAGGATTATAGTTCCAAAAAAATCACTAACTGACAAAGTACCTCCTAAGGAACCAGCATTTTTTAATCCAAAGGCAAAACTGAATAGAGATTTTTCTATAATTGCATATTCAGCTTTTTTAAAAAATTTTCAGGGTCCAAAAATTTTCTTAGAGGGATTATCAGGCATTGGTGTTAGAGGATTAAGGGTTGCAAATGAATTAAAAACTGAAAAAGTAGTTATCAATGATCTAAACCCAACTGCTCTAAAAATGGCAGAGTATTCTGCCAAACTAAACAATATTGGAAATGTTGAATTTGTGGAAAAAGAAGTTTGTAGATTTTTTAGTAATTATTCAAAAAAGGGAGAAAGAGGTTCAATTGTAGACATAGATCCTTTTGGTTCTCCAGCAGCATTTTTTGACTGTGGGATAAGGGCAACCATGCATGGTGGCATTCTTTCTACTGCCGCAACTGACTTGCAGGTGTTAAATGGTCTCTTTCAATCTGCATGTAAGAGAAAGTATGGAGGAATTCCAGTTAGGACAGAATATGGAAATGAAATGGCAATCAGACTGATTTTAGGTTGTCTAAGAGCTGTTGCTGCAAGATTAGGAGTAGAGGTTGTTCCAATGTTTGTGGAAAGTGATATGCACTACTACAGGACTTATGTTAAGGTCCTTAACCGGCCTGATCAGCAAGAAAATTTGGGCTATATTCTTCACTGTAAGAACTGCGGTCATAGAAAAACATCATTAGAGCAAGAGTTTGAATGTGAATTATGTAAATCAAAGTTTAGTATTGCAGGTCCACTATGGATTGGAAAGATTTTTGAAAAAGAATTTGTAAAAAGTATGCTAGAAGAAATTCCAAACTTATCCATTGATAAAAACTGTGAAAAAACATTAGAAAAATGTTTTCTGGAATCAGATATGCCTGCAACATACTTTACATTAGATGAAATTGCTTCTAAAACAAAATCATCGCCTCCAAAATTAGAAAATATTATCAAAGAATTAGAAGCAAAAAATTTCATGGTTAGTCCTACATCATTTAATCCAACAGGATTTAGAACAAATGCAAAAATTAATGAAATAATAAAAATATTTCAGACTATCCAGTAAAACCTAAACAAACATAGTATAATTCACTACTTTGTTTTCTACTAGCTTTTGGTTTGGTTACAGTTATTCTAGCAAATTTTTTCTTTAGATAATCTTTGAATTCCTTTGAATATTCACCATCAAAAACTTTGAAGACAGCATTTCCCTTGTGGGTCAGAACTTTTTCCATAATTTTTGTACAATCATAATTTAAAGAGATTTGTTTGGCATGATCAACAGACCAATTTCCGCTAACTTTTGGGGATAGATCACAAACTACCGCGTTTACTTTACGCTCAAAATAGTCCATTATCTCATCAACTACATGCTCATCTTCAATATTTTCTCGGATTATATGCGCACCAGGGATTTCTTCAACATACGACAAATCAACACCCATAACTTTACCTTGATTTCCTGCTAATTTTACTGCCATCTGAGTCCAACCACCTGGAGCACATCCTAAATCTAGAACGTAAAATCCAGGACCAATAATTCGATAAGATTGATTTAGTTCTTTTAGTTTGTATGCTGCTCTGCTTCGAAAACCTTGTTCATGAGCTAACTTTCTGTAATGATCTTTTCTTGCATCTAATAATTTCATTTGGCCTTCGCAGGTTTTTTCATTTCAGCAATTACCCAGTCTTCAATAAACTGACAATTTCTTGGACTAATTTCACCTTCAAGTGAACATTTCTGTTCAACAGGACATACTAAACAAGGAGCATTCTCAATTGATTGAGTACTAATTGGAGTCTTCTTTAAAATTAATTTGTAAGTCCAACGGCCTTTCTCAAGAATTTTTTCTCTTGTGATAGTGCCCATTCTTTCTAGCTTTAATGCTAAACGGGAGCCATCACGGCTAGTAAGCTTAAGTTTTTTCCAAAGTTCACTTTGGAACATTCCATCAGATTCACGTTCTGCTAAAATATCACAAACTTTGTTGGTGAGTCGCTCCATGTCTACTTTTTCAATTTGGAAATTTTCAATTTCTTCATCAGAGAGTTGTTCTTCTAATTCTTCTTCTAATGTCTTTTCAGCTTCTTTTTTCTGTTCTTCTAGTTCTTTTTTAGTTAATTTCTTTTCTTTTGCTGGTTTTGTTTCAGCTTTCTTTGTTTTCTTTGCTGGTTTTGTTTCAGCTTTCTTTGATTTTGATTTAGGGGATGAATCTAGTATTTTCTTTTTCTTTTTTAACGCATCAAGTTCTGCTTTAATTTTTTCAGCCTCTTCAATTAACGAATCTTTTTTCTTTGCCATCTAATCACCATTTTTTAAATTAATTTGCTTATTTATCATTCAAATATCCATTCCTATTTAACAGTAAATTTTTCAGTAGTTGAGATGTTTTTGAGGTCTTTGGAAATCATTTGGGCAATTATTTCATAAGAACCTGATAAATCAACTACTTTAGAGAATTCATCATCTATTGGAAGCAGTTTGTTTCCTGGTTCAAAGCATTGCTCAAAGAATCCACCTTGAGTAACAACTTCTTCTCCAGATGAATAAATAGTCACATAGAGGTCTCCGCAATCAAAAGAAGAATCTGAAATTTTTACTTGAATTTCTACAGGTGAAGAAGTAGAGTATTGGTTTGATAATCCAATAATTTCAATAGGATCACTATGACTAGAGGAATGACTAGAGGAACCTTCAGAGTAAGAAATTTGCCACATGTTTAACTCTCTATCAGGTTTATCTAAAATATCAGCCATTACAGCAGCACTAAACAATACTGAAAATATTACAGGCAACACAAATACTAGAAAAATTTTCTTTGATGCCATTTCGTTTTAAGATCAGTATTCCCCTATATCTATTTAGCAAAAATTGATTTGTCAAGATCAATTTGACGAATGAGTTAAATCGTAGCCGGCTAAATATCGCTAGATGCGACTTAGGAAATTCAGAGTGAGAGCATATCGTTGCATTCATGATTCTGGAGAAATTACAGTTGGGGATTTAGCAGCTTTTGTTGG
This sequence comes from Candidatus Nitrosopumilus sp., assembly GCA_028279625.1. Classification (GTDB taxonomy): domain Archaea; phylum Thermoproteota; class Nitrososphaeria; order Nitrososphaerales; family Nitrosopumilaceae; genus Nitrosopumilus. Next base: position 4,815 of record JANQNM010000054.1, read on the forward strand.
GCGAAATGAGAGTGGAAAGACAACTATACTTCAAGCACTAACTTTGTTAAATAAGGATGAACAGGTCTCAGAGTTAGATCTTTGTGATGAAATGAGTGAAGAGCTCAAAGAAGAAATCAGATTAGCAGAAGGAGAATTTGTTCTAAGTCAGCATGAAATTAGTTTGCTAAAAGAAAAATTCCCTGGCCTGCCAGAAATGAAAAAAATCAGATTGTATAGAACAAATCGCAATCCACAGGTTCAATACGAATTTGAAGAAATTGAACTTAGTGAAGATGAGAATAAAGGATTAAACTCGTGGGAGAATTTTTCAAAACAAATTCTAGGATTTTTAGACACAATTCCAAATCATCTTAGAATCCAAATAGATACAAAATTTTTTGATGGTCCTGTTCCAAGGAATCAAGAAACATTTGATAGCGGAATGGCAGAGTTTAGCAATCAATTCCATGTAATTGCTATTCAAGAGCCAAGAGTCATTGAAGAATGGGAAAAAATCTATGAAAGTCCAGAGAGTCAATTTTCAAATTTACTTAGTGGTGAAAGTGAAAAAAGCGCATTGCAGAATTTTATTGCTTCAGAATTGCATCCAAGATTTGTTTATTTTTCAGATTACAAGAAAATCTATGGCAACATCAATCTCAATGAATACCTCAGAGAAGAAAGAGGAGACTCTATTGAATTTATTGAAGAGTTTGACAAGGCAGAGACTGTAAGAAATCTCTTCTATCTAGCAGAATTAGATATGAATGAACTTGATGAGGTAAAAGAGAGTCCTTCAAAATGTATCAAATTACTAAATGCTGCAAGTAATCGTTTAACTAGCAAACTAAATCCTGCATGGAAAGGAGATCCTATTCATGTTGATTTGAGATATAATCCAGGAAATATTATGAGTGTTGTAATTTCTGATGTTCATAGAGATGGAACAATTACCAATACAGGGTTACTTAACAGAAGAGCTGAAGGTTTCAAGTGGACATTTTCATTTATTGTAAACTTTGCAGCTGAAACACAAAGAGCAGAACTAAAAGAAGCAATTTTACTTTTAGATGAACCAGCAAGAAATTTGCATCCAACACAACAAATGGGAATTTCTGATTTGTTGAAAAATTTAGCTGGATCAAACCAAGTATTGTATGCAACACACTCACCATTTATGATATTTGATTATACACCAGGAAACTTGTTAGTTGTTGAATTAGATAAGAGAAAACATCTTAGTAGGATTTTTTATGATTATTGGAATGCAGATGATAAAACACTAACACCGATTTTATACGGATTATCAAGAGGCCAGGTTGAATCAATTGTCGATAGAGAAATTGGTACAAATTCAAGACCAGTAATTATTGTTGAAACAATGTCAGATGCAATGTATCTTAATGCTTTTGACAAATTCTTACAAGATCCAAATATCTCTATGAATCCTCTCAATGTTGTAGCTGCATATAACAAGAATTCAGTCTTGCCATTAGCAATTTTTTACAGAAATCATGGGTACAGAACCTTTGTTTTGTTGGATAATACTGAAGAATCAAAGCAAATTTCAGCCCAACTTGTATCAAATGATTTCTCAGCAGTTCAGACCATCTTCTTTGAAAGGGATGGAAAGAAGCTTGAATCAATTGAAGATTATATTGTAATGGAGGATTATTTGCATCCAGTTAACCAGACCTATGAGATTAAACTTAGACATGAAGGATTCTCAAACCTTACTCCTCAAGATGTATCTTCCAAAGAAGGCAAGGGTGTTTTAGACAAGTTAAGAAAGATTTGGCAAGAACATAGTGAGGATTGGGGAGAATTTGATAACGAAGAGATTACCAGATACATTTGTGAAAAAATTGCACTAGAGGAGACCAGTTTTCTTTCAGATAAGACAAAAGACCAATTTAGATCACTATACAGATTGATTGCAGAGAGAATTAGACAATATCAAAATGTAGCAACAAAGCCAGACCTTGACAAATTTCAAAAGGCAAAGCCTTGATGTTTAAGAAGTTTGCTAATGAAAAATACTTTAAGGTTTAAGTGAGAGATGAAGAGCTTGATGAATATGAACAAATCCTCGATGAGAGGAATTTTCCTTTCAATTGTGTTATTGTTTTCAGTTGCATTAATTTCAATTCCAAATGCTTTTGCAGATGAAGTCAATGTTAGTAGTATTGCTTTAGAAGAAACAACAATAATTTCAGTTTCAAATGATTCTGATGAAGACATTAACACTTTTAGAATTTGGCTTGGAAGTGACTTTAGTTTCAAGTCATTTAAAACAGAAAAAGGATGGGTAGGTGAAAAAACACCACAAGGAGTTATTATTTTTACATCATCAAATACAATAAAACCAGGTGAATCTGTAAAGTTTGGTGTTAAAACAGATAAACCAGAACCAGGAATCAATTGGAAAGCACTAGATGAAAAAGACAAGCAGATGGAAATTGGCAAAGTATTACCTAAAGAATTACCCAATGTTATCAAGAATCCAGAAATAGAACAAAAACAATCAACAGTAGATTCAGGTGAAGGAATTACTAGTGATTCGGTATTCAGAATTATCCCAGAAAAACCAAATGTTGGTTCAACAATTAGAGTCACAGGAGAAAAGTTTGGTTCTTCTCAAGAATTTGATTTTTACATTGATTCTAAAAAAATAGGAAGTTTTTCGACTGATAAGGACGGTCATTTTATGACTACAATGAAGATTCCAGACTCTCAAAAAGCAGATAGAGTCGATTTCATAGTTAAAGACAAAGATAATGAAGAAAGAAAAGTAAGTCTAAGAATAGGAGAAGGAGAATCAGGAATTCCAGAGTCTGATAACATCAAACTTACAATTCAGGGATTACCAAACGTAATTCATAGAGGCGACTTTTTGGAGATTTTTGGAACAGCAGATCCAAATAGTGCAGTTACAGCAAAAATTACGAATCCAGATGGAGAAGTAATCAATACAAGAACTGCTGAAGTTGACAGAACAGGGAATTGGGAATTAGAAGAACCAATCATTGTTGCTTTAGATGCACCATTTGGCAAATACAGTGCAACTATTTCTGATGGAAGAGATGAAATTCTAAAGAGTTGGAATGTAGAGTCAGATAAAACTATCATTATTTCTCCTTCAAGTCTGAAATTTGAACCTGGAGAGATAATGAGATTTAATGGAACAGCTTTGCCAAACATACCAATTGAAGTTGTTTTAGAAGATCCACTAGGAAAAGAGATCTTTGCAGACATTATTGAAATAGATGATTCAGGTTTTGTAGAATTTGAATTTGAAACTGATCAGACATCTGCTGAAGGAACATATACGGTAATTGCAACTCAAAACAAAGACAAAGAATTCATTTTTACAGGATTGGGACAATTGCCAACAACTCCTGTGAATTTAGAATTTGATAAACTAAATTACAAAGCAAGCGAAACTGCAATAATTTCACTTACGGGAAAAGCTTTAGAGATTATCAGTTTGTTGATAATTGATCCTTCTGACAAACCTATAGGTGAAGCAATTTCAATAACATTACAACCAGATGGAACAAGTACATATGAATTAGATTTATCAGGATTTTCATCAGGAGTATATTCTGCAGTTATTAGTAAAGGAAGTACACAGAGTACTGAAATTTTTGCAGTAGGATTACAAACAGGTTCAGGAGATATCGATGCCAACACTACAAAACTTGATTATTTACCAGGAGATTCAATTTTGATTTTAGGGGATACAGCTGCAAATGCTCTATTGACAATTTCATTAATGGATCCAGATGGAGAAATAGTTAGAGAGAGAGAAAGTTTTTCAAATAAAGAAGGAAAGATTTCAGAGAGTTCATTCAGAATTCCATCAGAAGGAAAAGCAGGAACGTGGACAATTAATGTCAAAAGTGGTTCTAACTTTGACAATATAGAGATCAAAGTTTTAGCAACTACACAAGAAGGAATGGTAATCTCAGTATCAGAAGGACAAGAAATTCCAGGTTTTGGCAGTACAGTAAATATACAGATTCTGGGAGCAGCACAAACTGTACATATTGAAATTATTGCAGAAGATGGAGAAATTATCGAAGTATTAGAGTTCCCTGCATCAGCGCAAGGAGAGATTAACCAGCCATGGATTATTCCAAAAGACACGGAACCAGGAACTTATACAATTACAGCTGAAGATGCATTTAATTCAGCAGAAACAACATTTGAGATTCAATAATCTCAAACAATTTTATTTCACCTATTTTTCATGGAATCATGAATCTTAAGGATAAGATAGCAGAATATCCAAATTTTCCAAAAAAGGGTATTTTATTTAGAGATTTTAGTCCAGTTTTAAAAGATCCATCGGCAATGTCTATGATTGCAGATGAATTTGCAAAGCATTTTCATCCAAAAGATATTGATTTGTTTGCAGGAATTGAATCAAGAGGATTTATCTTAGCAAGTGTTTTGGCATCAAGATACAACAAAGGAATGATGATGATTAGAAAGGCAGGAAAATTACCTGGAAAAACTACAAAATTATCATACACTATTGAATATGGAAAAGACACCATAGAAATTCAAAAAGATGTCATCAAGGAAGGACAAAAAATTCTCATTTGTGATGATTTGCTTGCTACAGGAGGTACTGCAAAAGCATCAGCAAAACTAATTGAAAAAGTAGGTGGAAAAATTACAGGATTTGCTTTTCTCATTGAATTGACGGAATTAAATGGAATGAAAGGAATTAGTAAATACAATTGTAAAGCATTGGTGAAGTATTAATGGAAAAAGATGTAGAAATTGGAATTTTTGGAGGTACAGGAATTTATGATTCAGGTCTACTTGAAGATGCACAAGAAATTGATATGGATACTCCATATGGCAAGCCATCAGATACAATAACTGTAGGAACTTTCAAAGGAAGAAAGATAGCATTTCTTCCAAGACACGGAAAAAAACACACAATTCCTCCACATATGATAAATTATAAAGCAAATATCTGGGCTTTCAAAGAGTTAGGAGTTACAAAAATTATTGCACCATCAGCAGTTGGTAGTTTAAAAGAAGAGTGCGAACCAGGACATTTTGCCTTGCCATCACAATTCATAGACTTTACAAAATCAAGAGACGGTTCATTTTCTGAAAAGGGAAGAGTCATTCACATCTCAGTAGCTGATCCATTTTGTTCACCACTTCAAGAAACAATTCTAAAAGTTACAGATAAACAAGATTTGATAATTCATAAAGATTGCACATATGTTTGCATTGAAGGTCCAAGGTTTTCTACAAAAGCTGAATCAAAATTCTATAGAACAACCGGTGCAGATATCATTGGAATGACACTTGTTCCTGAATGTCAGCTTGCAAGAGAAGCCCAGATGTGTTATGCATCTATCTCTACCATTACAGATTATGATGTATGGGCTGAAAAACCAGTTACAGCTAAAGAAGTATTAGAAACTCTTTCAAAAAATGTAGAGAGAACAAAGAAAGTTCTAACTGAATTAATTGATCAAATTCCAGAAACTATGAGTTGTTCTTGTACAAAGGCATTAGAAGAAGCAGAATTCTAGTCATCAACAAAAGATTCTCTTTTTAGTCCCTCTGGAAGAGTGAGGTTTCCTTGAAGTAGGTTCTTTTGAAGCAACATTACTACCTCGTCAACATCATACCCAAGTTTCTTTAATTCTTGTTCAGTTGTTTTTGAAATCTTTGCACCAACATTTTGTCCACCTATTCTACCAAATGCAATTGCATTAAAACGAAATTCATTTCCATCCAAAGTAAATTTGCCAGTAATTTTGGCAGCCATCTGGCTTCCATGAATATTATTTATGTGAACTTTGAGGTCCATGGCAGAATTTAAATTTCTACGGCTTTGTTGATATTGTCTTCAACCAAGAAACTCCAATGATTGTTATCTTTAATCGTGTAATTTTCTACTGGAAGATCTAGTATTTTTTCATCAATAGTTTCAAATTTTATTGTTCCATTTTCAGGCAGTTTGACTAGTTTCCACTTGTCTTTTCCTTTTTGTGTTTTGCTAACTGCAACAGCCCATTTTTGTTCTGGTTTAATTTCAGGCATCCCTACTGTATCAGATAGTGCCTCTATACCTAGTTGTTTTTCTTCACAGTAGAGTTGTTTAGTTTTAGCTGAACGCCAAACATCAACAGAACCAATAGTTCTTTCATTATAGTTTATGTTTATTACTCCAAAATAGGTTATATCTTCATTCAACAAATTTAGGATGCAATAGTTCTATTTAGTCCTTGCATCATCATATGGCTTTTCTAAAATCACTCCTATATTATCAACAATCTTGTTTCGTCCAAATTCAATATTTTCTCGCTCACACATTCGGCGGTACATGTTAACAGCAGTAAATCTTGGGTGCATTGCCTCAAATTCTGTTTCAGATATATCAATAAATGCTCCCATAGTCATTAGTTCTTTTGCGGAATTTTTAGCTTCATCTAAAGATATTTTTAAGTTCTCTGCAATTTGTTCTGCAGACATTTTTCCATAACAAGTAATTAACAAATACACTTTTGCTTGAATGGGATCTAGTTTAATTTCAGAAACTAGATCTTTTTCAAGTCTTGATGAATCCATAATTTTGAATCATCTCCAAGAAATAAAAATGATCGATGTGTCATTTTTTTACCAATAATTTTTTTGATATTTTTAATGAAAATCCCATTGCAATAAAGTGAATAACTGCACCTAGAATTGCACCTAAAATCATATCATCAAAGATCAACCACGTCAAAATAAATGCCACAAGAGAAGGAACTGCGACAATTACAGCAATAATACTTCCACGCAAAATAATTTCTCTTTTAGTAAGCTTTGGAAATTTCTCATCAGGCATTGGGAAAATTTTCCAAAATGGTAATAAAAACCAAAGATACTTTATATTTGGTAAATCCAAATTTTTACTGTTTGGCAAGTTATAAGGGAACATACTCAAATGAGCAGTCACTAAATTTTGTAATTCCGATTATTGTAATTTTATTTTTAGGAATAGTCTACATCATGACCCAAAGAGCAGATTCAGGATTTGTTAGCTTTATTCTAATTGGCGCTGCAGCAATTACCATGTTTTACTGGGTAAGAGTTCTGAAAAAAATGACAAAAGACCAAAAACCGACATATACCCAAGTCAGAGAACAAGAGACCAAAAATTGGGTTTATGATCTCATTAAAGGCGAAGGAGAGTTTGTATTTGTAGCAGAAGTGCCTGGTCCTGAAGACAAAATTGCAGTAAGACTAATTGATGGAATTTTGTATATTCGTGGAACTGGAGGATTTTCAAAAGAAGTTCCAATAGAAGGTGCAAATGACATGCAAATATTTGATTTTAAATACAGAAATGGTGTGCTAACACTTCGAATAAAATAACTACAGACTTTTTGCTAGCTCTAACTTTTGTGGCAGATATTTGTCAGTAATATTAGTAAGACCATATTTTGCAAATGCCTCTAATTCTGCTTTTCTTTTTAATCTCAAAAATACTTCTAACTCTTTTTTCCAGATTCCTGATTCGTATCTAGGATCTTTTTGAAGATCATAGCATCTCTTAATGTCTGATTCAGTCATTGGGATAGTAGGAAGTTTGTATTTTTCAATATCAGTTGCCCAAACTCCAACCCACTTTGCATCAGGTACTGTTAGCTCTCTAAGATGAGCTGCATTTGCAGAACCAGATTTGATTACCATTGCAATATGTTCTCCATACACATCTCCATCAGTCAAGATAATTACTGGCAAGCCCATTTCATCATGTAGTCGTTTTAGTAAAGTTCGAGTAGAACGTGGAGCTTGTCCACCTGTATTGATAATAATTGATTTGAATTTTTTATCAATTTGTTCTTCAACAAATCTTGTAAACAACCCACCCTTTTCAATTGCAATTACAATTTCAGCACTAGTATCAACTAATTCAGCAGTAGTTAAACTAGGGCCAATAGAATAACCATCAGGGTGATTAGACAAATTCATCGTTTTGCCTTCATAGCCTGGAATTGTATATTCGATATTCAAATCACCAAAGATTGAGCTTCTTTCTTCAGGAAATATGTGGAAATCTTCTCTAGGACGAGAGGTTACTGCCTCTAAATCCACAATAATATTATCTGATTCTGACTGGTCTTCAAACTCTATGGCAAATGCTTGAGAGGAATAGTAAACATCTCTTAAAGTTGATGATTTTTTTTCTTGGGTAAGTCTATTTGCAAAAAATGCAAGCCACATTAATTGTGTAAAGGAACGAAGTTGGGATGAATTTTTGGCACTTCTCAAAGCTGAAGAATTTCCAAGAATGTATTGTCGTAATTTTTTATCATAAACTATGTTGCTAACAGAACGACTTGGAATTGAAAACTTTGGGAATTGTCCATTATTTAGATCGTCATAAATTTTTGCTCCGTGACTTTTGAGAGCTTCTAAAACATTCTTTTGTTTTTCTTTAGCTTTTTTGCTTATCTCTTTTGATTTACTTGTTTTCAATTGGTTTTTCCTCCTTTACATCTGGTTTAGTTTCAGTTGGAATTTCTTCTTCTAAGATTTTCTTATAATCGGGTTCTTTCTTCTTTCCTGCAAGTTCTGTGCAAAATTGGGCGATCATTGGAATATATTTTGCATAAAGATTTGCTCTCTTTTTTGCCATTTCTGCTTGTCCTCGTTTTGACATGTAAGCAGCAAGTTTTCTTGACAAGTATTGCAATGCAAGACGTAGTTCTCTTTCAATCTCTTGTCTGTCTGCAACATTTTCTTTTCCTGCAGTCTTGTATGGAATTCTAGTTGAGCAAATGTGTGAGACGATGATAAATGGTGGATCACCTTTTACTTTGTATCGTCCCCAATCAGTATCATTTACTACCTTTAGTACAACATCACTACCTTCATCATATAGAAGAGGAATTCTGTTGGCATATCGATAAACATGAGGACCACCACTTTTGATATCCCCACCATATGCAATTCCCATCTCAATAATGAATGGAAAACCAGAATATGCCGATGCTGGACGTTGGACTACAGCAGTAAAATCAGGATTGAAGAATTTTTTTATGCCTTTTTCTAGAGGGGTCTCGCCTAGGGGAGCTAAACAACTAGGATCAGGAGATAGGAAATCATCGAATTTTTGAAGGGAATCGCTAAGATTGACTAATTCTTGATTGGTCATTGTTCCCATTCTTTTTTCTGGTTTGAATCCTGCAAACTCTGCAAACTTTACTGCAGTAGTTGGACCTACACGCTGGAATCTTTTTGTCAAAAATGTGTTTAGTGGTTCTCCTTGTACAGTATTTGTCAATTGTTTGTAATACTGACTTTCAGGATCCATATCAATTGATTTTGATTGTGAATCTCCAAAATCCCAATAGTATAATTTTTTATTTGGAACATCAATGTCTTCAATTCTAATTTTGTTGAGTTTTTCAAAATCCATTTTTAGAAAAGACATCATAGCAACAACAACACGAACTTGACGTGAAAGATTTTTCCATTTCTTTTTTGCTTTTGCCATAATTGCTGTAAAACTGAGATTTTGTTTGGATAATCCTAAATCTTTTCTAACTTTTTCAATCATTGCATCATCAATTGTTGGAATTTCAAATTGTGACTCTACAATCATCCTTCTGATTCTTTCAACATCAATTCCATGTGGATGTGGTCGAATAATTGTTGGAGGTGGAGGAATTTCTTTTACAAATCTAGGGTGATGAAATTTTTGTCCCTTTGGATCATCAAAGGTTATTGTTGCATATGGTGTAATAAGCGAAGTCTCATAGACATAATCTCTAATTTTATTTCCTGCTTTGGAGTAATCACCTTCCAAGCTAATACTTACAGATAGCCCTTTTTTTGCAACTTCCTTTGTTGTGTGTTTTACAATTACTGGTTTGTTTTTTTGAATGTCTAACAATATTTCAAACTGGTCTTGTGTTTTTCCATCAGTACAACTTTTTACTACAACAGGTTTGTTTGTTGTAATTTGACCATACAAAATTGCCATAGTTGCTCCTAATCCAAACATTCCACGGGCTTGTTTTAGGCCAAATTTAGAACCATAAAGAACAGTACCAAAAGCCAGTGGTACATGCTTTGCATCTACGCCTGGACCGTTATCTTTTACAGTCAAAATGTATTGTTTTGGGTCAGATTTTTCAGGGTCTACAGCCTTGATTGTCAAGTGGACATCAGGCAAAATGCCTTTTTGGTCACAAGCATCAAGTGCATTTTCAACAAATTCTCTTACTGCAGTATACAAAGATCGAGTTGGATTGCTAAATCCTGCTAAATCTCGATTGCTGTAAAAGAACTCACTAGGAGAAATTTGATTAAATTTTTCTTTAATCGAAGACATTTTGATCTTCCCACAATTGCATTTTTTCTTGTTTCTCTTTTCTGTTTGCTGATTCTAATTTGTTATACACTGCTCCATGCATACTTCCACTAGAAATTGAAGATATTGCATCAACAGCTAAACGTAGCTTATTTGCATCACCAATAATTGAAACTGTTTTTCCATAAACTGAGATATGAGTACCACTAAGATTTTCCATATTTCTTCTTGCTCTACCACCTTCTCCAATAATTCTCCCTTTTATCCTTTCAACATTAGAGTTAGATTTTCCTACAAATTCTCTAAGATCTATTACATGCAATGTATTTTCGCCTTTTAACAACGTCATAGCGTTTTCAGGTGAAAAACCTCTACCAATTGCTGTAACAATTTCCATTGCTTTGAATGGTTGAATCTTTTCAACGTCTCCTGTTGATTTTATAATAACCTCTCCAGTGTCACCATCAATATTCAAAGTTACATGACATAATTTTTCAATTTTTGATTTGACATTTCCGGATTTTCCAATTAATACTGCAATTCTATCATTTGGAATACGAATTAGCTTTTCAAAACTCATGCTATAATCTCCTCAAATAATTCAGTTGGATCTTCCACGGAAATTCCTCTTTTATTGAAGAATCTTGTAATGTTATTAATATCTCTTTTAAGAAATTCTTGAGAATTTGGATGTCTTAGATCAACTGCAGAACCAAGATCAAAAACAATCAAGCCGTTTTCTGTTTTGAAGATATTATACTCTGAAAAATCACCGTGTACCAATTTTGCCTTGTTATACATATCCTTGATAATTGAAATTGCCTGATCATAATCATCTTGGTCCACTTGAGAATCAAGCAAAGAGTGAGCAGGAGAGCCGTTTTCACCCACAAATTCCATGGCTAGCACATTATTTGTCACTAAAATTGGCTTTGGAACAGGAATACCAGCATCAAAGCACTGAGTTAGATTACGAAACTCTTTCTTTGCCCACAAGTAAACGAGATTTTTGGTTCCCTTTTTCAAATTTGAAAATCTTGGATCTCCAAGTATGTAGGGTTCACGTTTTTTAAAATTAGATGTACTTACAAGATAAATTTTCAATGCCACATTATTTTCTTTTTCATCTACTCCCCAAAAAAGAACTGATTCTTTTCCTGCACTTACTGCTCCATTAACATATGCAATAACATGATCACTGATCATTTTGTACAGAGTCATAACAGTTGGTTTGTCTAAAACTTCATTGACAACTTTTCCTTTTTTAAAACCATCATCCAAAGTTTTTTTTCTTGATTTTAGTTTTTTGTCAATTTTTGATTCAAGTTTTCGACTAAGCTCATCAGACATTAGATTAATTTCCCCCTACTAAATAAAATGGATTTCTTTTTTGAAATAAA
>JANQNM010000073.1 GCA_028279625.1 Candidatus Nitrosopumilus sp.
CGACTTATCTGTTAACCATTTTTCCACCAAGACCATTTATCTGTGATAGACGTTCTTTGATGAATTCATTTGTTGAAATTGGAGAAAAACAGATCATAATTATTGAAATTTTTTCTGTAGAAATTTTTTCAACATCTCCAATTCCTGGAGCTCCTGCTTTTACTCTAATTTCAAAACCACCATGAAATGATGCTAAAACATCGCCTAATCCTGTTTTACAATTTACTTCTGCATTATGTGCAATTTGTCCTATAGTTGTTTTATCTAATTTTGTATTAAGAGCTTGATCTAATGCAAATGATAATGATAATGCAACTGCACTACTAGAACCTAAACCATATCCAACTGGAATTGAAATTTTATGTTCGATATCAAAGAACTTTTCTGAAAAATCTCCGAGTTTTAAAAATTCATTTAATACAAATTCAGAAACATCTGTTTTATCTGATTGATATCCACTTGTTGTAATTCTAAAATTTGATTCTTGTCCATTTTTTGCAGCAATTTTTACTTTAGTTGTAACACCTTGCTTTATTGAAAATCCAGCACCCATTGAGCCTAAATCTTCTACGGATTGACTATCATCTACATTAGCTTTGAAAAAACCAGTAATGTGAGCAGGACAAAATGCTACAGCCTCCATTGATCTGAGTTTAAATTTTACACAAGATATAAGAATATGGCTTAAATTAATTAAATTAGTATAAATTGACTAAATTCATTCGACGCCTACAAAGAATTGGAAGTAGTATTCTGGTATCCTTACCAAAAGAGTGGGTTGATGCAAATAATCTAGATAAGAGTAGTCAAGTAGAATTAGAAACTGGTCAAGATAGTATTTCCATTTCTGCTAACAAAGAGACTCGTCCCACAAAAGAACTTGCAATTTCTTATCCCCTACCAAAAGAAGAAAATATTGTTGCCGATATTACCGGAGCATATCTTTTGGGTTATGATGTAATTAAAATTAATTCTAAATCAATAATTCCTGCAGAAGATAGAGAAAAAATTCGTAATTCAATGAGAAGGCTTGTTGGAATGGAGATCATTGAAGAAGATTCCTCTCACATCAACATGCAATTTCTTTTAGATGCAACAACACTTAATCCAGAAAAAATTCTCAAACGAATGAGCTCTATTGCACTTGGAATGTATGATGATACAATTAATGGATTAATTTCAGATGATAAATCTAATCTTGAAACTATTTCAAAACGTGATGTAGAAGTCAACAGACAATATTTTCTACTTGTAAGACTAATTCGTAGTACTCTAGTTGATAAAAGATTAGCAAATGCATTTAATCTTGAGAATATTGATGTTTTAGATTATAGAGTTGCAGCAAACATTCTTGAAAATGCAGGAGATTCTATTGTCGAACTTGCAGATTTCATTTATAATACATCTTTAGCCAAAGAATTCTCTAAAAAAATTTTTGATGTCGTTAAAGATTTTAGTAATTTGGCAGAAAAATCGATTAATGCTTTTACAAAACCTGATAGACTATTAGCAATAGAAGCAATTTCTTCTCATAAAAAATTTGAAGAAAAACTTAGTAAACTTCGAACAAGTTTAGGAAATAAAAAACAAATTCCAATTGAATTTTTTGATCTAGTTTACATGTTTGAAAGAATTACAAAATCATGGGCAGATCTAGCAGATCTTGTAAAGCCTATCTATAATGAATAATTAAAGAAGTTTCTTCTTTGCTGCATATGTTAAAACAGCACAAATAGTCTTTGAATCTTGAATTTTTCCTGACTTTATCATGCTTAGAACTTTTTTGAGGTCCATTTTAACCACTGATAGAATTTCATCATCATCTAACTTCAAATCTGCAATTTTCTTTAATCCTGAGGCTACAAAGCAGTGGATTGCCTCTGTATTATAGCCAATTGAGGGATAAAATGTAAGAAGATGAGTCATTTTTTTAGCGCTATAGCCTGTTTCTTCTTCTAATTCTCTGAATGCACATTTTTCAGGTTTTTCTCTCTTTTCTAATGTTCCAGCAGGAATTTCTAGCACATATCCATGAGGAAACCTATGCTGTTTAACAAGAATAATCTTTTTGTCTTCATCAAAGGCAAGCATTGCAGCTGCACCTCTATGTTCAATCATTTCTCGTTTAACTTTTCTTCCTTCAATCTTCCCATCATAAACACTAAGACCTAAAATTTTTCCTTCATAGATCTTTGTTTTCTTCATAACTGTTCTAAGAAATTATTATTATTTAATTTGTTTGATATGTAAGATGTAACTTGGGGGATTTCTTTGCATCAATAATGGCATTTTCAATCCATTTTTTGTAAAATGAAATCTTTTTTGGAATAAATAAATCAGCTGATTTTACATTTTTAATTGTTCTTACTTTTTGTGTCAATTCATCCATCTCAAATATGCTATTACTATACATAAACAAAACAATTTGATTTTTTGAAATAAATGGAATTTGTAGATATGATTCTGAAAAAGTTTGATTTAATTTTTCTAATGTTTCTTTTAAATCCCCTTCAATCCAAGTCAAAATTGCATGTGGAATATAGTCTTCAATCTTTTTTGGATCATAAATTAATGTAAACTGAATTCCATCATTTTCTTGTAATTTTTCAATACATCTTGTTATTGTTTTTGTTGACAGAACTGTTTTCTTTGCAATAGATTCTATTTTCTGTCTTGGATCTTTTATTAACTCATCTAAAATTTCTAAATCTGTTTTTGTGAGATTAGAACTAAATCCTGGATTCTCTGCTTCAAAAATTGAAAGAACTCTTACATCTTTCATTAATTTACTTGCAAGTTCAATTTTTTGTTGCATATTCTCTTTGACAACAATACTACACACTGTAATTCCTCCAACACATGGAACTACAAAATATGGTTCTCCTACAAGACTAACTTGTTCTAAAATTTCTTGAATGTTTTCGCCTGACACTACAAAATACAATACACCATATCCCAAAACTGGGGGCTCGACTTTGACAAAAAATTCTTCAATAATTTGCTTTTCTTGCATCTTTTTGATTCTTGCACGAACAGCACCTCCTGAAATTCCTAATTCCATGCCTATCTGCCTGTCAGATTCCCTGCAATTGTTAAGCAATCTACTGAGGATCCTCATATCTAAATTGTCCATTTTATCACCTAAAATGACTCCATAGAATATAGAAATTACTTATCAATAATAAATATGTCTATTATGTTAGCACTAGACATCATAGACATTATATATCAGACTATTTTATGGTACTTGTGGAATACAGGTTAAGATTAGCAAAAAGGATGCTATTCAACAAAAAAGGCAGTTTGATTGGAGCAGTTTTAGCTGTTACAATTGGAATTTTGGTAATTCACGTAAACTTTGTAATTTTTCAAGGACTCTTTGATGCAATTGTTAGAGATATTAGCAATTATCGTAATGGAGACATTTTAGTTCAAGATGAAGCAGATTACATTGACAAATCCGATCTATCTTTGATAAATTGGTTTGAGAGAATTCCATATGTTGAAGCGGCTACACCGCGGCTTTCGTCATCGGCCGAAATGAATATGACAAAAAATGGAAAATTGATTGAAGAGACTCGTGTCCCCATTGTTGGTGTAGATCCATTCCATGATGTTAGAGCATCAACTGTTCATGAAACAGTTGCAGATGGAAGCTATGTCTTTTCAAGAAATGCTATTGTCTTAGGTTCTAATGTTGCAAGAGATCTTGGTGGTGCAGAAGTTGGTGACAGTGTTAAAGTTCTTGTAGTTGATAGATGGGGAGAAGATCAAATTAGAAGATTTACTGTAACTGGAATTGCAAAATCTCCTGGTGGACAAGGATTTGATTATACTGCTGTTGTTCACATTGATACTTTACGTGACATGATGAAAAGACAAGGTGATACTGGTTCTATGATGGTAAAGCTTAACGATCCATCTAAAGCCTTTGAAATTAAAGAATTCTTTTTACGTTCATTTCCTAATGATGACTTTAAAGCTGAAACAATAGAAGAATCAGCTGAAGAACAACTTGCAGGATTTAGATCAGGTATTGCAATGATTAACATGATTGGATATTTTGGTATGATGTCTTCAGCATTTGCAATTGTTACAATTCAAATGATGTTGGTAAATGGAAAAACTAGAGAAATAGGTGTTATGAGATCAATTGGAGCCAAAAGAAAAGATATTCTGATAATCTTTATCTTCCAAGGAATGATTATTGGAGCAATTGGTGCCTGTGTTGGAACTGCAGCAGGATTAGGTTACACTTTCTACGCAGATGTTACACAAATGTCATTCAATAACAGCCTGCCACTTGAAGTAAGCTACAATTGGGAAAAAATTATTCAAACTGCTCTTACTTCATTCACATTAGCCATAATTGCATCACTTTATCCATCGTATAGAGCAACAAAACTACTACCAGTGGAGGCAATGAGAACTGTCTAAAGTACTTGAAATCAATAATCTCAGTAAAATTTACGGAGAAAGCGAAAATAAAGTAAAAGCACTTGATGATGTGTCCTTTACAATTAATCAAGGAGAGTTTGTTCTTGTTGTTGGAAGTTCAGGTTCTGGAAAATCCACATTACTTAACATGATTGGATTATTAGACAGACCAACCAACGGAAAGATCTTCATTGATGGTATAGATACTACAACACTTGATGACAATAAGATTTCTTCATTTAGAAATAAAAAATTAGGTTTTATCTTCCAATTTTCTAATTTACTTACTGATCTTTCAGTATTAGAGAATGTTCTCTTACCTAGACAAATTGGTGGAACTGATGGTACTGCAGAAAAAGATGCAAGAGATTTGCTAAAGGCAGTTGGTTTAGAAGATCAAATCAATAAACGTGCAAACAAAATTTCAGGTGGACAAGCTCAAAGAGCTGCAATTGCAAGAGGACTAGTAAACAAACCGTCAATTGTTTTAGCTGATGAGCCTACGGGAAATCTTGACTCTGTTACATCTGAAAAAATTGTAGAGTTAATGAAATCAATGGCAAAAAAACTCAATCAAACATTCATTATTGTAACTCATGATAGACAACATTTTGGCGATGTCGATAGAGTAATTACAATAAAAGATGGCAGAGCATTTGAAGGAGATCAACCATCTATGGAGGTATTAGCAAAATGAATCTAAAATTCCTACTTCCATTATTTGTGATTGGTTTGTTGCCTTTTGTTTTTGATAATTCTCATGCTCAAATTACATCTGGAGGGTTTGGCGATTCTCCATTTGAGAGAGACTTTGGTGATGTCAAATTTTTAGATGCATACTTTGGCACATTAGATGAAAAAATAGAAGTTGAGGCTGGAGATAGCAATGTTCCATTTACTGTTGTCTTTGCAAATGTCGGAACGCAGGACATTACAGGAATCAAAGGCCAATTATCATTACCATTTGGATTTTCTGCATCAGATGGTCCAGGCTCTATAATTCGTGCTGATAGTGATTCAAACTCCTTAGCAGGAGATAATTTCCATCTAACTTTCTTTGTTAATCTTGATAGTAATGTACAGAATCAGCAGTATCCTGGAACAGTCAAAGTGGATTACTCAAGGCTAAGAGAATCTGGTGTTAGAACAGCTTTTGCTGATTTTGATTATAAAGTAACTGGTGATAGTGTAATTAACGTTAGAGCATTAGAGCCATTCTTAACATCTCTTACAACAAATGAAGTTGTTATTGAAATCGCAAATGATGGAACAGCTCCCATTTCTGGAGTAGACATTGTTAATCAAAATACCCAAACAGAACTTGCATCTACAACATCTTCTACTACTAATGTAGAAAATGTTGTAATTTTAGAATCAAATTGGGATGTTGGACAAATTGATCCACAATCAGCAAGATATCTAACAGCAACAATCTATGTCCCTCAATCACTTAAAGGTGATACACTTAGAATCCCACTATCCATTTCATACTTTAATGCACATGGAGACCAACATGTAATTTCAAAGATTGTTGATTTTTACATCAAGGGATTAATCGATCTAACTGTTTTCAATTTAGATGTCATTGAACTATCTGAAACACAAATGATTGTTGGTGAAATTATTAATGAAGGCAATGAAGATGGACTGTTTGGTTTTGTAACTGTTGAACCAAGAGGTAACTCTAACATAAAACCAAATACACAATTTATTGATGAAATCGAAATAGATGCACCAGTTCCATTTAATGTTCCAATAGAATTTGATGGTGAACCAAAGTATGGTGAACATGATATCACTATTACTGTAAGATACAAAGACAATGTTAGAGAAGAGATTTTCCTAAATCACGATGAAACAATCTTCATTCCAGAGCCTTCAAACGGTGAAGACGAAGGACCTGATTCTACAATATTAATAATTCCAATTATTGTAGCCATTGGAATTGGAATTTTCATTATGCGTAGACGTAAAAAGTCATCAATTGAGGCATAGTCATTAGATTTTAATCCTGAAATGTGTAATAAGGTCTGTAAAAAATGAGATTAAGTATTCTTGTACTGATTGGTGTCTTAGTTGTTGGAGGAATTATAATTTCACTAGGTTTTATCATAAACCAACCAACCGTAGATGTTCCTCAAATTACAAACCAATACGAAAGTCTGGACAAATACAAAACTGAACTAGAAAAAATCATCCAATTTAATCAGGGGGTACTTGATGATTTAGAAACCCAGATTACAAATTCAGATAATGTCAACCTAGATCAGCTAAATGAAGAGATCGCAGTAATGAAAAGAGTCATTGAAGATAACAAAGCAGAACTAGAACAAGTACTCAACAAATTGTCTCAAATGGAACCTGAATCCTAACTGTTCATTTCCATTTCTGGGAAATTTACATTATAATTATATCATATCTTAAGGAAATATTATTGGGTATGGCAAAGGGCTTATTTCTATTTCTAGCCGGTAGTATTGTAGGATTTATCACAACACCACTACTATAAAGTCAAAATATTTTCTAAATTCATATACTTTCAAACAAAGTATTTTTCATTGGAAACCCATCGAAAATTATCTTTTCTTGGAGCAGCTCTTTTAGTTGCAACATTTCTGCTAAACCAAAATCATCAAGACAATCTTGAAATTGGTTTTAACTATGCATATGTTACTGGAATAGCAATGCTAGCCTGCTTTTCGATTAGTTTTGTAATTTTTACAAAAGACCGTATTAGAAATTGATAATTTATTCAATAGATGGTGTGAGGTCTTTCTAGGGAAAAAGCCTCCATCCTATCTATTTAATTCAAATTCATAATTTTTTGAATTAAAGAACCTCGTAGAAATTATCAGTGAGTCCTAAATACTAAATTTGAAAAATTACTACAGTCGTCACTAAAGTACAATTCGTTTTTGGTCTTAGGCTGAATTTCTTTACCGTAAGATTATAAGCAATTACTAGATCTTGCGATTATGCCTGGGGATGAGATTGAAGTCCCAAAGGAATTACGCGAATTCATGATAGAAGGCGCAGAAGAAACATTCCTTGGACAAAAGAATGGTGCAAAAAAACAATATCGATATGGAAATCTACACATTAGAGAGTATGATGATAAATTTTTAGTTCATACTGACAAGATTGATCCTAGAGAAGATCCTATTGGGCATTTAGTTCATGATGCACCTGAAGTTCTAATTGGTTTGGCATGTGCAATATTTGGTGGCTCTCATGTTGCAAAAAAATTTCAAAATAAAAAACCATCAATCATTTCTGGTTTAATATCGTCTTTAATTTCTGGTTATCTTGGATATTCTGCAACAAAAAAAATTAAAAATTCATTGGAGTAAATCATGTCAACTACTAGAACCATACAAGTATTAGTAAAACTTCTTCCATCAATTATTGCATTACGTAGAGATAGAAAAAAATGGGTTCGTCAAGAATCAAACGAAATCGATTCTGAACAATTTCGTAAAAATGCTAGAAAAGTACTAAATACCTTCATTTCACTTGGACCTGTTTACATAAAATTAGGACAATGGCTTTCATCAAGAGCAGATATTCTACCTCAACCTTATCTTGAGGAGCTAGCAAAATTACAAGATAGTGTTCCTGCAGCTCCATTTGAACAAGTAAAACCAATCATCGAAAAAGATCTTGGACCGATTAATCAAACATTTGATGAAATCGATCCTAACTGCATTTCTGGTGCATCCTTGGGACAAGTTTATCGTGGAACCATTTCAGATCAACAAATTGTTATCAAAGTAAAAAGACCCGGGATAGAAAAAATTGTAAAAGAAGATATCAAAGTTTTAAAAAAAATTCTTCCATTAGCGCTAAGATTTGTAGATTCGAATTTGCGTTATTCTGCAAAAGCAATGCTTTCACAATTTATTGAAACAATCCATGAAGAAATGGATTATACAAATGAATCAGAAAATCTTAAGAAAATTAAACATGATATGGAAAAAAGCAACAAAGTCGTTGTTCCATCAGTTTATGATGACTATTCATCAAAAAATGTACTTACTATGGAATATCTTCCTGGCATCAAAGTTACAAATGTTGAATCACTTGATGAGAAAGGAATTGATAGGCAAAAACTAGTCATTGATGTTCACAAAGTCTTCTTTACTATGCTTCTAAGACACTCAATTTTTCATGCTGACCCTCACCCAGGCAACATATCTGTGACTGATGATGGAAAATTGATCCTCTATGATTATGGAATGGTTGGACGCCTAGACAATGAAACAAGACTAAGGCTAATTCGATTGTACCTTGCCTTGGTAGAAAAGGATCCACCTAGAACAGTAAATGCAATGAATGATCTTGGTATGCTTACTCCTGACTTTAATCGCTCTGTAATTGAAAAAGGAATTGAACTTACAGTTAGAGCTATGCATGGAAAAAAACCTGATGAAATTGAAGTTGAAAGTTTGATGGAGCTTGCAAACAAAACCATGAGCAAATTTCCATTCATTTTACCAAAAAATCTTGCATTGTATATGAGAATGGCATCTATAATTGAAGGAATTTACAAAACTCACAAAGTTGATTTTAAATTTGTTAAAGTGGTAAAAGAAATTCTAGAAGAAGAAAGTCTGATAAAAGATGCTTACATTGAGGAGCTTAAATATTCATTTAATAGATTTGCAAAATCAATTGATGCAACAATCTCTATTGCACCGGAACTAAAAAAATTTCTAGATGAAAACAGATCACTTCAACTACTTAACTCAAAACCAAAATCAAATATTTTACTTTCAGGAAGCATCCTTTCAGCTGCAATTTTTGTAGGTTCAGCAGTATTGTACTCTACAAATGAATCAGTTGGAATAACTGGAATGATTGGTTCTTTAATTATAATGAGTATTTTTACAATTTTTAGAAAACGATAGTTATTCTATTGAAATGTCTTTTCCATGTTTTTGAACTGGAACAATAATTTTCAAAATACCTTCTTCATATTTTGCTGAAGTGACTGTTTCTTCCCCTTGTTTTACGTCAATTGGTAATCTCATTTTCTTATCAATCATGTTTGGTCTTTGATTGCAAATTATACTGTGATCTTTTTCTTCTGGAATTTCTTTGCAAGCTTGAATGGATAGAATGTTTCCATTTAGAGATAGTTTGATGTCTTTCTTCTTAAATCCAGGCATGTCTACAATCAAAGTAAGTTTGTCCTCTTCTAGATGCATATCAACTGGAGGTAAAACAAATTCGTAAAACTCTCTTGATTTATTTCCAATCTCTTTCATCATTTCGTTTGCCATAGATTTTACCAATCCCATTTTGAGATATATGCTCAATTTTTGGTTATAAACCTTGATAGATTTTTAATCAATTAATTTCCCTGTTCAGGTAACTTATGATAATTGTAATTGAAGGTGGAGATCAAGCAGGTAAATTAACACAATCAACATTACTTGAAAAAGCATTAAAGAAAAGAAAAATCAAAACAAAACTATTTCATTTTCCTGACTACAAAACTCCCATAGGAAAAGAAATTAGAAAGTATTTAGATGGAAAACGTAAATTTCCACCTCAAGTAATCCACTGTCTTTTGGCTGCAAATAGATGGGAAAAACTTGATGAAATTTTAGCAGCTAAAGAAAAAAATTCTGTTCTAATCATGAATAGATACTATCATTCTAACTTAGTTTATGGACTAGCAAATGGTATGAAATCAAAATGGCTTGAAAACCTTGATGTAGGTCTTCCTAAAGCAGATTTAGTAATTTTACTTGATGTTTCACAAAAAGAATCATTTCGTAGACAAAAAACAAACAGAGACAAATTTGAAAAAAATGAAGAATTTCTAAGAAAAATATCTAAAATCTATAAAACTACTGCAAAGAAAAAACGTTGGAAAATAATTGATGCAACAAAACCAAAACAAGAAGTTCACGAAGAAATTTTGAAAATATTTGCAAAGAAAATAGGATTATGAAAAAAAACTATCTTGACATAATTGATCCAATTCATGATTTTATTCGTGTTTATGATCATGAATTATCCATAATTGATAACCCAATTTTTCAGAGATTAAGAAGAATTAGACAACTTTCTGGTGCACATTTAACATATCCTGCAGCACAACACACAAGATTTGAGCATTCATTGGGAGTTATGCATATCTCAAGTCAAGCCGCACATGCATTAACTGAAAAAGGAATTTTCAAATCTGATGAATTCAAAATACTCCGACTTGCTGGTCTTTTACATGATATAGGTCACGGACCATTTTCTCATCTATTTGAAGAAATCATTCAAGAAAAGAAAATTTCTCATGAAGATTTTGGCAAAGAGATAATTCTAAAATCAGAAATTGGTGATATTTTATCTAAAAATGGTTTTGACAAAAAGCTCATTACAAAAATTGCTTTTGGTGAATCTAAACTTCAATACATGAATGAAATTGTTTCTGGTGCACTTAGTGCAGATATGATGGATTACCTACTAAGAGATGGTTACTTTACAGGAGCAGAACATGCAAAAAT
>JANQNM010000075.1 GCA_028279625.1 Candidatus Nitrosopumilus sp.
TGCGTCCCAAACGCAGAATCATACCAAGCTAGACCACGATCCCAGTAAATCCTAAAAGTTGCCCAATTTAAGCTTCACAGATAATCATTTTAAAGGCAGACAAAGGATCAGAATCGTGCAAATCGAAGATTATGTAAAAGCAGGAAAGATTGCTGCTGAAGTTAGAGAGATGGTTAGGACAAAAGATTGGATTGGAAAAACAGTCTATGATATTTGTGAAGAAATTGAAGGAGAGATAAAAAAGAAAGGTGCAAAGTGTGCTTTTCCTGTAAATACCAGTATTAATGAAATTGCAGCTCACTACACTGCTGAACCAAATGATCCATTGACTATCAAAGATACAGATTTATTAAAAATTGATCTTGGAGCTCAGATCAACGGGCACATTGCAGATACTGCTGTAACAGTATGTTATGATGCACAGTATGATGGATTAGTTCAAGCAGCTGAAGAAGCATTAGGAAATGCAATGTCAATGATAAAAGCTGGAGTAAAAGCTAGTGACATTGGAAGAACAATAGAAACCACAATCAAACAATTAGGGTACAAACCAATTGCAAATCTTAGTGGACATTCTTTAGAACAATATACAATTCATGCTGGAAAATCTATTCCAAATATTTGGTCTATTGGTGGTTTTTCACTTTCAGAAAATTCAGCTTATGCATGTGAACCATTTGTTACAACTGAACAAGGAGGGGGATTTGTAAGAAATGGGCAGATAAAAAATATTTTTGGTTTAAACTCACGAAAGAAAACAAAAAACGAAGAAGCAGATAAACTACTTGATTTTATTTGGGAGAATTTCAACATGCTTCCATTTGCATTAAGATGGATAACAAAAGAATGGGAAGAAAAGAAAGCAAAAGAACTACTTGATTTTCTAGTAAAGAAAAAAGCAGTTCAAGCATACCCGGTTCTAATAGAAGTAAACGAACAGAGAGTTGCTCAGGCAGAACATACATTCATTCCAAATGAGAATGGAGTAACAGTAACTACTGCGGCACCATAATTTATTGCTCTATAGTTTCGCCAAAGATTTTTTCAATTATCAGCATACCTTCACAAGAAGAGCATTTTGTGGTATTAGAAAATAAAACATCACCTTCAGAAAACTTACGTTTCTTAATCAAACCACACGTATCACATTTTTCTACAGTATATGCAACTGTAATAGGATCTTTTGAAAATATCATTGTGGTACTCCCACTGTATTTCCCACACCAATTATCAAAATGGATTGTCCTTTTTGGGTATTGGTTTTAATCATCTCATAAACTTGTGAGCGTGCCTCATCAGCTTGATCAGCAATTTCTTTTGTCATCAAAGTAATTGCTTCTTTTACAGATTGTTTTATCACTAATGAGAAAATGGGTATTTTGTTATTTGTTGCAACAGATTCTATTTTGAATCTCTCAGTTCCTATTCCGCCAATGGCGGCACCAAAGCCCTGTGAAATTGTTGCAGAATCTTCTCCTTCCATTTTTAATGCTGCATCAATCATAATTATTGCATCAAGTTTGTTATTTGAAATGATTTTTTCTAAAGCATCTGCAGGTCTGCCAACAGTAGAACCAGGACCTTCTGCTTTTAAAAGAAATAATTTTCTATCCTCAAAATTCGTTTTTGCCAAAGAGGTTTGAAAATCAATTGATTCTTTTTGACAATCCAACATCATCTTGCCTACAACCATTGGTCCAATTCCATCACCTACTGGTTGTCCTGCTTTAAATGCAGGAATTGCTTCTTTCATGGCTTCCGCTTGCTCCATTATAAAAGGCAGAATCATTTGGAGAGGTAAAATTAAAGGATAGTTGTTTTGTTTTTTTGCAGTTAAGAACATGTGATTTATGATTTTGTAAATCATTTGTAATGAAGTAGCAATTTCTAGTAAGGTTTGAACTTTGGATAATTCCAAATCAGTTGTTTCTGAAGAAAGTGATTTTACATGTTCTCGTGTATAATCTTCTCTAGCCCTAACAACATGATGAACTTTATCGACTATTCCGTTAGGATCCATATCAACGGGGTAAATTGTAAAGTAATCTAAAAAGCGGTCAATTTTTTTTGTAGGGTCTTCATTTGGATTTAGATTTTTTTTGATGTAATCGATTAATTCTTTTCTTGATTCTTCTCTAAAACCATCGAGTTTCTTTATTCCTTTTTTGATTTCACCAGAAGTAATGAGAAGTTGAATTCGTTGTCCATAAAATACAAAGAGAATGATGGGGAGAATCCAGATAAGCATCATTAGAGGATTAGTGTCATCGCTCATTGCAAACATTTGATCAAAATCAAAATTTGTAAAATTCACTAGACTCAGCGATCGTCGGATCTAAATTAAATCATTCGTCTCTCAGAGGAGGATTTTTCTGCCAAAAATACGAAAAAACATGTTCTAGAGGGTAAAATGTTGGCGAGTGCTTTTATTATAGTTAAAATACAAAAAAGCTGAATATGCCACAAACAAAACCTATTGTAAGTGTGGAAAACGTTGTAGCCTCAGCTTCTGTAGACCAGAAGATGGACTTGAATGAAATTACAAGAACATTTCCAGATGTGGAATATCATCCTGATCAATTTCCAGGACTTGTGTTTAGATTAAAGAGTCCAAAAACTGCAACATTGATTTTCACTTCAGGTAAAATGGTATGTACTGGTTCTAAATCAGAAGAGATGGCAAGAAAAGCAGTAAAGACAGTTGTACAAAAACTTCGAAAAGGCGGAATTAAAGTAAAGAAAGATGCAGTTGTAGAAATTCAGAATATTGTAGCTTCAATTAACCTTGGTGGAAAGATTCACTTAGAACAAGCAGCAAGAACTCTGCCACGAAGCATGTATGAACCAGAACAATTTCCAGGACTTATTCATAGAATGTTGGACCCAAAAACAGTCATTTTGTTATTTTCCTCAGGAAAACTTGTCTGTACGGGAGCAAAAAAAGAACCAGATGTTTACAGGTCTGTAAACAACCTTCATGCATTACTAGAAGAAAAAGACCTAATGATTTATGATTAATCATAGATCAAACCTATTTTCATTCATTTTCATAATTTTTAGTTATAAAGGAAATCAGATTTTTATACAAATTTTGTAATAAGAAGCATCCAATTCAGAAAAAATGATTCCCAAAGAATCAACTTTGAAAAAAATGGATGAAAGGGAGATGACCTGGACTCCCTTTCAATTAATAAAATTATTTTATAGGGCTGCCTAAAGGAACGTCTTTATCTACTGTTAACCAAAATGGTTTATCATCAACATCTGCAGCAAGTAGCATTGCGTTTGATTCAACTCCAGCCATTTTTTTTGGTTCTAGATTTGCAAGAACAATAACTATTTTTCCAACAATATCTTCAGGTTGGAAATATTGTGCACCTCCAATTATTACATCACGTTGATCATCATTTCCCAAATCAATTTTTCCTTTAATGATTCGAGATTTGCCCTCAATGGGTTCTATTGCAATAATTTTTGCTACTCGAAAATCTAGTTTTGCAAAATCATCATATGACACATTTGACATAACAAACCCTAATTTTTCCTGTTAAAATGAATTTCGAATTTACTGTAATTCTTTTTTGTCTATACCACTAGTTTCAATTTCATATTTTAGAGCAGCAGGAAGCTCCATGTACTTTTTGTTAACTAGTTCAATGATTTGATCTTCAGGCACATTTACTTTTTTCAGTAATTTTCCTCGTTGGTGTGCATAAGCATTCTTCCAAAAACCTGCACCATCAAAGGTTCCAATCTTTGGCATGTATTTTGAGGGTTTCATTTTCTTTCAAATTTTAATTGACTGTGACGGAAGAATGGCAAATGCCATTAGAACTGGAGTTACTGTTCTGGATTTTAGGCATGTTGCCCATCACAGTCTATTTTGAATACAATGGGAATCTAATATATTTGATGCAGGCCAAATGATTCTAAGACATGGCTACAATTGAAGTAGAAGTTGAAATCAATGCACCCGTAGACAAAGTTTGGGAGATTGTTTCAGATATTGACAATGAACCAAAGTTTTGGAAGGGAACAAAAGAAATTAGAAATATTTCAAAAGAAGGAAATATCATCAATAGAGAAGTTACCATTGCATTTAGAGATCAAAAATGTCTTCAAGAGGTAAAACTTGAACCTAAAGAGAAAATCGAAGTAAAATTTCTCAAAGGAATCATAGAGGGGGAGAAAAACCTGTTTTTGATTTCAAATGGAGAAAAAACTACCTTTCGAACTGTCTGGGATATCAAACTATCAGGAATGATGTCAATGTTTACTGGGATGCTCAAAAAACACATCAGAAGCGGGACTGAGCAGGCCATGCAAAGCATCAAAGAAGAAGTCGAGAGATAATCCATGGAAATAGCATTTGATATTTTCAACTATATCATTACGGCAATTCTAATTGGAATTGCAGGAGCATGGATATTTTTGATAAAAACCATGATTGATTCATTTACTAAAACACCTTACTTGGATAGATTTGAAAATAAACTAGAATCAGCTCCCAAGGTTTCAGTTATTCTTCCAGCAAGAAATGAAGAAGAGTTTATTGGAAAGTGTTTAGACTCGCTAATTGATCAAGATTACAAAAATTACGAGATTGTAGTAATTGATGATTCTTCAGAAGATTCAACAGGAAAGATAATTTCTGAATATGCAAAAAAGAATTCAAAAATTATTCCAGTTTCTGCAAGACCAAAACCAGATGGATGGATGGGAAAAAATTGGGCATGTATGGAAGGATACAGAAAATCTACTGGTGAATTATTGTTATTTACAGATGCAGATACAAATCATTCTAAAAATGTCATTTCGCTTGCAGTAGCTCATTTGATTTCATTGGATTTAGATGCACTATCTGCAATTCCAAAAATGTTGACATTTGATTTTTGGACAAAGATTACACTTCCAATGATTTCAACATTTTTGCATACAAGATTCTCTGCTCTAAATGTCAATAACCCTTCAAAGAAGACAGGTTACTTTTTTGGAAGTTTCTTTATTCTCAGAAAAAAGACATACGAAGAGGTAGGCATGCATGAAGGAGTCAAGCAAGAAATTATCGAAGATGGAGCGTTAGGGAAAAAAGTCAAAGAAGCAGGACACAAAATGAGAATGGTTAGAGGAGACCATCTAATTGAAGCAATTTGGGCTCGTGACAAGAGTACTCTATGGAATGCGCTAAAACGTTTGATGATTCCACTATACTTGCAAAGTGGAAATATTGCAATAGGCATTTTCTTTGCAGTTTTATTTTTGCTCTTTGTACCATTTCCTGTTTTAGCAGCATCAATAGCAATCCCATCAGATGCAATATCATCAAAGATTCTTTTTGTTTCAGCTGCAATTGCATCCATTCTAATTTACATTGGGGGAACAATTGAGGCTAAAATTGGATTGCAGTTAAGATTTGTTCATGCTGTTTTTGCTCCAATTGGAAGTCTTGTTGTAGTTTTAGGATTTTTGAGTGGATTATTACAAGCAAAAAGCACATCGTCTGTTACTTGGAGAGGACGAAGTTATTCCATGAAGGATCATGCACAAAGCTCGATTAGTGTATAGCAAGCCTTTTAGATAGAAAACAGAGAATAAAGAATCTCATGGGAAGTCCAGGTTTCTTTGTTGGTGGAGCTGTAGGAGCAGGAATTGTTATAGCCATTTTTGCAGTTTTGTTCATCTCACCACCAGAACCAATGACGCCAGAAATTATAGAAAAGAATGAACAAGTGCCAAGTGCAATTGGAGAGTCAGCAATTTACACAAAAGATTTATCGTTAATTGAAATTTTTGAAAAATCTGAACCAGGTGTAGTCAGAGTTAATGTTCAAAGAGAAGGTTCTGTTGAAGGAACAGGAGGGGTTGGTTCAGGTTTTGTATTTGATAAAAAAGGTCACATCATCACAAATGCACATGTGGTAGATAATGCAAAAAAAGTTGTAGTTACATTTCTTGACGGAAGATCATATAATGCTGATATTATTGGAGTAGATGATTTTACAGATATTGCAATAATTAAAGTAAATGCAGATTTGGCACTCTTAAATCCCCTATCATTAGGTGATTCATCAAACCTCAAAGTTGGAGAACCTATCGCAGCTATAGGTAACCCATTTGGTTTGTCAGGTTCCATGACTTCAGGAATTGTTAGTCAATTAGGAAGACTACTCCCATCTGGATCAGGCTATTCAATTCCAGATGTAATTCAGACAGACGCTGCAATTAATCCAGGAAATTCAGGAGGGCCATTACTAAACATGAGAGGAGAGATTGTAGGAATTAACACTGCTATTCAATCAGCAACTGGGGAATTTACGGGAGTTGGTTTTGCTATTCCATCACAGACAGTTGCAAAAATTGTTCCAACATTAATTGATGAAGGAGAGTACAATCATCCATGGATTGGAATTTCAGGAAGGGACATTGATCCTGACATGGCTAAAGTCTTAGAACTCAATGATGCAGTAGGGTTTTTGGTAGTAACTGTTGTTGAAGACAGTCCTGCAGCAAAAGCAGGATTGATTGGTTCAGAAAAAACAATCGATGTAGAGGGAGTGAATTATCCAATTGGAGGAGACATAATTTTAGAAGTAGACGGAATTGAAGTAAGAAAGATTGATGATATTTTGGTACATCTTCAAAGAGCAAAATCAGTTGGAGATGAAATGGTTCTAGAGATTTTAAGAGATGGCAGAACAACTAGCGTTACAATCACTCTCCAAGAAAGGCCAAATGGAAATTAATTCAGTACAAGCATAAATAGCTCTAGGCAAGAATCTTTCTGTTGAACAGGCTTGTCTTAAACTCTGAGAGTTTAAACAAAGTTTTAGAGGACAAAACAATATCACGTCAAGATGTTATCGATATTTACCAAAATGCAACCAAAGATCCTAATGAGTTATTTTCAACTGCACAGAATTTGAGAGAAAAATTCAAAAAAGATACAGTTACTTTTTCAAAAAAAGCATTCTTCAATATTGTTAATCTTTGTAAAGATACATGTTCTTACTGCACATACAAGGCAGAACCAGGAGAAGAAAAACTCTCACTAATGTCAAAACAGCAAATTTCAGAATTATTGCAATTGGCAAAAAAATACAGATGTGTAGAAGCGCTTTTTGTAACTGGAGAACAACCAGAACAGCGATACCAAGAAGCTCGAGATTGGCTTAAGGAAAATGGATTTAGCACAACTGCAGAGTATCTTATTCATGCATCAGAATTGGCATTAGAAAATGGATTATTCCCTCACACAAATGCAGGGAATTTGAATTTTGAGGAATTAAGAGAATTGAAGAAAACAAATGTCTCAATGGGAGTTATGCTTGAAAATATCAGTGAAAGACTGACACAAAGAGACATGCCACATTATTTGGCTGCAAGTAAAAGACCAAAGGCCAGATTAGAAGTGTTAGAAAATTCTGGAAAGCTAGGCATTCCAATGACAACAGGCATTCTTGTTGGGATTGGCGAAACCATAGAAGAGATTATCGATTCTATCCTAGCAATTAAACAATTACATCAAAAATATGGAAACATCCAAGAAGTGATTTTACAAAATTTTCAACCAAAACCAGATACAAAAATGAAAGACTCACCATCTGCTGATGAAAATTATTTCAAAACAATTGTAGCATTATCTAGAATCATCATGCCAGAAATGAATATTCAAATTCCTCCAAACTTGTCTCCAAAATCTTATCAAAGTTTCTTATCTGTAGGCATAAATGATTGGGGAGGAATTTCACCTTTGACACCAGACTTTGTAAATCCAGAATTTGCATGGCCAGAAATAAACAAAGTTGATGAAAATTCAAAGAATGCAGGATTTAATCTAAAATGTAGATTCCCAGTATATCCAGAATTTTTCTCTTTTATTAGCAAAGAGTTAAGAGATAAGATATCAATTATTGAAGATAAGGAAGGACTAGTAAAAGAGGAGTACTGGAGATGACAATGAACGTAGATTCACTATTCAAAAATGCAGACCCAGTAATTTCTGAAATCCTAAACCATGCATTATCAGACAAAGATATTTCTGCAAAAGACGGATTGGAACTATACAAAACAAATGGAATTGATTTTCATCTAGTAGGATTAGTAGCAGATGAAATCAGAAGGAAAAGAGTTGGAGATATTGTATCTTATGTAGTTAATCGTAACATCAACTTTACAAATGTCTGCATTAAGCAATGTGGATTTTGTGCGTTTAGTAGAGACTTTAGAGAAGAAGAAGGGTATTTTCTTCCAAACGAAGAGATTGTTCGCAGAGCAAAAGAGGCTCATCAATTAGGGGCAACTGAAGTCTGTATTCAAGCAGGACTTCCACCAGACATGGAAGGAGATGTTTATGAGAAAATTTGCAGGGACATAAAAAAAGAGATTCCTGATATTCACATTCATGGCTTTTCTCCTGAAGAGATTTTGTACGGAGCATCAAGATCTGATGTTTCCATTGAAGAATTTCTCAAAAGAATGAAAGATGCAGGTGTTGATACACTTCCAGGCACATCAGCAGAAATCCTTGACCAAAAACTTCGTGACAAAATCTCACCAGGTAGAATTAGTGTAGAAAATTGGGAAAAAGTCATCAAAAATGCGCACAAAATTGGAATTAAAACGACATCAACTATGATGTTCGGACACTTAGAGACTCTAGAACATAGAGTAAAACACATTGAGAGAATTAGAGATATTCAAAAAGAGACACATGGTTTTACAGAATTTGTTCCGTTGAATTTTATTCCATCTGAAGCTCCAATGTACAAACATCAACTACATGAAGGAATAAGACAAGGAGGTAGTGGAAATGATGTATTGTTAACTCATGCTATTGCAAGAATTATGTTAAACAACTACATTGACAATATCCAAATGTCATGGGTCAAAGAAGGTCAAAAGATGTCTCAATTATTGTTAATGTGGGGAGCAAATGACTTTGGAGGCACATTGATCAATGAAAGCATCTCAACATCAGCTGGTTCAGAACATGGTCAGTTGATTAGACCAAAAGAAATCAGAAGGATGGTAAAAGAGATTGGAAGAATTCCTGCTGAAAGAGATACAGAATACAAAATCTTGAAAAAATTTGATAATGATAATGAAAGTGAGAGTGAACTTGACAAAGTTTCAGATGCATCTCAATTTGGATCATATGTTGAATTGGTTAAAATAAATAAATTCAATTATCAAAATCCAAGGAGAAAATAATTGTCTGCCTTAGAAAAGGCATTAAACCATTCAAAAAACATTGGTATTGATGAATGTGAAATTGTTTTAGTAAAGAAAAAGATCACAACAGTTAGGATTACAGATTCAGAAATTGCAGAAGTAAAACAAAACTATGATGAAAACTATGGAATAAGATTAATTCATGAAAAAAAGATAGCATCAATCCAAACTACCACACCACAAGATATTGAAAAAACAATAGATAACGCATTTTTAGTATCATCTAGTCTTAAAGCAAGAGATTTTTGGGGAGGATTACCACATAATGTGAATCATAAAAATCTCAAAGGCACGTTTGATGAAAAAATAGAGAAGATATCAGGCACAGAAATAACAGATATAGCACAAAATATGATAAATTCGGCCAATAATGAGAAAATCAATACGATTACAGGATCGTTGAATATTATTTCAGAGAATTTTGAGATTGTAAACTCTAATGGATTAAATTTCAAAGATAAAGCAACCTACATTTCTGGAATCATTAATGCGGAATCAGAATTAGGAAGCATTCCAGTCTCAGGAATAGGACATTCAAGTTGTAGAACATTAGAAAATTTTTCTCCAGAACAAATTGGGCAAGATGCAAAAACAATGTGTATTGAATCTATAAATCCTCAAAAAATAGATTCAGGAGAATACTCTATAATTTTTGAACCGTATTCTGTAGGTGAATTATTAGCATTTGTTGTATCATCAAATTTTAATTTTAAAATTTTTTCAGAAAAGAAAAGTTGTTTTTCAAATAATTTTGAAAATAATATTGCTGTAGAGGAATTGAATTTAATTGATGACCCACATATGCCTGAAGGAATTGGAACAAAATCAGTAGATGATGAAGGAATTGAAACAAGCAAGAGACATTTAATTGAAAAAGGAAATTTCAAGAACACATTTTCAAATTTATTTGATAGTTACAAAGAAGGAAAAAAATCATCAGGTAATGCATCAAGAATGGGGTCACCGATGGGAAGGAGTTCAGAACCAATTCCAATTGCGCAACCACATAATTTGAAAATTGAATCAGGAGATATTTCACAAGAAGAGATGATCAAAGATACAAAACGTGGATTATTAGTAGGGAGATTGTGGTACACATATGCAGTAAATCCAATTAAAGGCGATTTTTCATGTACTGCAAGAAGTGGAATAAGGATTATTGAAAATGGAGAAATTAAATCTCCAGGGAAATCAGTAAGAATCATCCACAACCTTCCAACCATGCTAAAAAATATTTCAGCAATTGGGAATAATCAAAAAAATGTTATTCAATGGGCATCTCTCCCATCAATTACGCCATCACTTAAGGCTGAGAATATTTCTGTAGATTCTATCTAAATACAGGCACAAATCATGAGAAAAATGCCATAATCAAATAAGCAACATATCCAGCAGCCAAACAGACACCCATGACGCGGTTAATTACTCCTGTTTTAATTGCAATAAGCAATGACAGACTAAAGATTATCATTATTGCATAGTCAATGAACACATCAGAGGCAATCATAACACCGCCAAGTGTGGCCCCTACACCCATAATCATCAAAATATTGTAGATGTTACTACCAATGATATTGCCAACTCCAATGTCTGCATGCCCTTTTCGAATAGCAATTACAGAAGTGATTAGTTCAGGAAGTGAAGTTCCAATTGCAATTACAGTCAAACCTATGATCTTCTCAGAAAGGCCAAATTCTTTTGCAAGAATTACTGCATTTTCAAC
The DNA here is from genome assembly GCA_028279625.1 of Candidatus Nitrosopumilus sp. Classification (GTDB taxonomy): domain Archaea; phylum Thermoproteota; class Nitrososphaeria; order Nitrososphaerales; family Nitrosopumilaceae; genus Nitrosopumilus. The sequence goes on from JANQNM010000075.1 coordinate 10,955, forward strand.
TGTAAGGATTGCTCCAACATACAAAAGGGCAACACCTATTCCAATCAAACCAAAGGATTTTGCATAGACATTATTTTTTCCCTGTTCAATTTTTTCTTTATTTTCTTGACGTTGTTTCATTGCATCTCTGAATGTATAATAAGCAAAAACACCGAGGCCTGCCAAAAGCAAAATTCCATCATACTGTGAAAGTTCACCATCAATTGAAATCAAAAT
>JANQNM010000082.1 GCA_028279625.1 Candidatus Nitrosopumilus sp.
TCAGATTGAGCGTAGGTATGCATCGGATCCTTGGGTAATTTACATTGCAGACACTGGCAACAATTCAACTGATTACTCTGATCAAGGATTAGATTCTGACACTCGATACCGTTACCGTGTTAGTGCAATCAATGCAATAGGTATTGGTTCAGCATCTTCAACTGTTTCAATAACAACTCCTGTTACTGGAACTCCTTCAGTACCTACTAATTTACAAGGTTCTCCTAGTTGTTGTGAAGTTACTTTAACATGGACTGCTCCTACTTCTGATGGTGGTTCCCCAATAATTGATTACATTATAAAATACAGCGATAACAATGGTTTTTCTTGGATAACATTTGAAGATGGAACAAGCACTCAAACTCAAGCTACAATTACTTCACTTCAGAATAATGTTGTTTACCTGTTCAGTGTATCTGCACTAAATTCATTTGGAGAGGGACCTTCATCTCAAATCTATGAAATGCCATTTGGCTCAACAGGAACTTCTGAAACTCCAGTGGCACCAAAAATTATGGGGATTGGATTTTACAAAATAATATCACATACCAATAGTCCCTTTCTGGACATAGAAGAATGTGATTACAGTGAACATTTTCCATACAGCTCAAATAGTGACATTACTGACAAGCAAATTTATGGTGAAATATTTGAAAAACGAGGATACTTTAACTGTCTTAAAGTTGGTAATCTCCCACCAACATTTATGACTGAAACAAACGAACCTGTTCAAATTCAAGTCAATGTGGAAGGAAAAGAAGCAAGCAGCAAAGTAACTCACTTTGAAATGCATTTGGGAAACGAATTGAATGGATTTACCAATGGTTTTGATGTTGAACTTATTTGGGACAAGGGACAACCACTTCAAGTAATAGATCCAAAAAATATCCTAAAAAATGCTCAAGTAAACACCTCTTATGAAAATAACTGGCTATGGATTGTCTTTGACTTAGAATTTAGCAAAGAGATGGATTTGTCTGATATTGTGTTAAAAACTTGGAACGATCATCACAAATCAGCAAAAAAACTAGTCCCTGAAAGCATCTCTGTTTCTGATCAAATCATACAACATTATGAAGAAGATGTTTCTTTAAGGCATGACGTCATTATTCCAGAGCATTCTTCTCATCCAACTTGTGCCATACTTGATGACTGCTATCTTCCAATGAATGCAGAGATTATAGAAGGAGGTGTAATTACATGGAAAAATATCGATTCTTTCATACATAATGTTGTTAGTGGAAGTAAAGGTAAGGCAGACAATAGATTCAATTTTGTTGTCTTACCAGGCAAACAGGTTCAATACAAGTTTGAATTTCCAGGAATCTACAATTATTTTTGTGAACTACATCCTTGGTCAGTTGGAACAATTACAGTTTATTCTCAAGAAGGAATAACACCAGAAATTCAAAATGATGAATCTTTGCCCGTTTTACAAGTTACCTCAGAAACATCAAAGGGCTCAATTCTTTTGGAAAACAATGATAACATAAATCTGAAAAATCATGATCTTAATGCACATATTTCTGGACATGTAAATCAAAAAAATGCAAAATCTGTAAATATTATTATCACAAATCCTGATGGAGAGACTGAAAAATTATCTGCATCTGTAAATGATTCTGGAAATTACTTTGTCCCAACAAAACTCAACCCATATTGGAAAACAGGAATGTATGAGGTAAAAACTCAGTTTAAAGGAGAAGAGATTGCCAAAATTTCATTTTTCGTGGCTGGTGGGATTTTAAAATAATCTGATTAACTTTCTAATATGAAATTCTCTGAATGTATTTATCATGCATCCTTTTTTGACTCTTTACAATCCATAAAAACGTCTCATAATTTACATTCATGAAAAATGGTGATCTTCTTTGGATAACTTTTGGAAAGTGTAAAAATATTGATCTTTTGCTAGTCTTTTCTTTTTTTCACATCTGATTTTGGAAGATTTAGAGACCAGAAGAACATTGCTAGGTATACTGGAATCTTTTATCGTACATGAAGTACAACAATTTTTCTCACAGAAATAACAAATTCTATCTCCAAATGAGAAATCCCGATGATCCTACTTGTGCGCTGTGTTAGATCCTTCCCTTTGAATTTATCTCTTTTAATTTGCAATTTTTATTAGTCCCATAACAAACCCTTCATTAATGGCAAAGTGTTGTATCTGCAAAACTGTTGAAGGAACTCTAAAGATCAAAGATGGAAATCCAAAATACATAGGAAAACCTATCTGCAAAGAGTGTCAAGAATATAGAAAACTATTGCAAGAAACTAAATAATTCCTATTCTGAATTATTACCCTTGTATTTTGCTGCCCATTCTTCATACATCTTGATTAATTCATCAACGTCTTTGCCGTCTTCTGAATAGGTAACAATTACACCAAAGTTTCCCTTTGTGTCATGACCTCTTGCAAAATATCCCCAAAAAGTATCTGGAAGTTTTGAAAAACTATTAGAGTCATGTGACACTCCTATCAAGTTATTTCCAATAACTTCTACAACTTTTTTTGCATCATCTTGTTCTATCATGAATCTTTTCAAAACTTGATTCCATAAAAATTTGAACTTGATATTTCTATGGGCTAAGTCTATCTGGATCTCTTGGATAAAGTACTACTTCACGAACATTATCAATTCCAATAAGTGTGGTCATCAATCTATCCAATCCCATTCCCCATCCAGAATGTGGTGGCATTCCCCAATCAAATGCTTTGAGATGGTCAGTAAATTGTGCTGGATCCAAATCTTGCTCCTTTAATCTAGCTCTAAGCATTTCAGGATTATGAAGTCTTGTTCCACCTGAAGATAATTCTAGATATCCATACTGCAAGTCAAATGACCGTGATATCTCTGGATTTTCATCTTTTTCTCTGATGTAAAATGGTTTTAGTTTCATAGGCCAGTCCGTCAAAAAGAAGAATCCTGGATGCTTCTCTCCAATAATTCTCAAATGAGAATCAAGCAAATCATCTCCCCATTCAACTTTCTCTCCTGCTTCTTTAAGCTCTTCAATACATTGAGAGTATGTAATTCTCTCAAATGGTGATTTTGGTATTTCGATTGTATGACCAATAATCTCTTGTTCTTTTTTACAATTCTCTGATGTAAATCTGTAAACTTCCATCACCAAGTCTTCTAAAACATCCATTACATCATTATAATCCATAAATGCTGCTTCAATATCTACACTGGTAAATTCTGATAGATGTCTACCTGTATGTGATTTTTCTGCACGATAAAAGTTAGAAATTTCAAAGACGCGCTCTAATCCAATAGTCATCTGTTCTTTGTACAATTGTGGACTCTGTGCCAAGTATGCAGTCTTTCCAAAATATTCTAATGAAAACAAGTTTGCCCCTCCTTCACTTGCACTACCAATGATCTTAGGTGTTGTAATCTCTATGAATTTTTTTTCTGAAAATCTTTTTCTAAGAATCTGCAGCACATGATGTCTTAGTTTGAAAATAGATGCAGTTTTTTGATTTCTCATATCAAGTGCACGATGATTCAATCTAGTGTCGATATTGCTTTCTAATCTTCCAATAGGATCTACAGGAAGTGGGTGAATTGCTTTTCCTAAAACTTCAAATTCTTCAGCTTTAATCTCAAAGGCAAAATCTCTTGCCTTTGTTTCTTGAACAATTCCTTTTACGCTAACAACACTTTGACGATTAATCTCTCCCAAACTGTCATTGAGTTCTCCTTTAACAATTACTTGGGAAATTCCAGTCACATCTCGTAAAGTGATAAATGACATTTTTCCTAATTTTCTAAAGTCTTCAACCCATCCACAAAGGACTACCTGATTTCCAATTAATTCTGAAGTCAGTTCATTGATGTCATGAGTTTTAACAAATACCATCTCTATCTCTTATCCTCAAATTCTATCTCAATGTCAAGGTTTCGGGCATTTTTTACAATCTCAATTACTTTGTCTAAATCTATGGGGAATCTTGGGGTCCATCTGCCTGAAACCACTGCTTTTGTCTTTTGAACGCCTCCAGGGGCCCAAACTGAGTTAACTGAGAGAATTTTTGTTGGGAAAAATAGGTCCTCGATGAACCTCTTATCTGTCTCCTCTGCTTCAACCAGCCAGATTTTACCCTTAAACTGGTCTTGTAGTGTTCGATAGAGGGTTCTGCTTTGTCTAATTGTCATGATGTCATTTTTTGCCAAATATAGAATATAATTTCCCTGAAATTCTTTGCAAGAATAAAGCGTAAAATCTTGAATTTCTTGATTTTCCTTTTCGATTTTAGCCAAAACAATCGAAGCATCTGCATCTGCCTTGGTAAGAATTCCTTGTTCGATCTTTGTTTCACACATTGGACATAAACTTGTATTTTTTGCACAAAAGCCACAAATTGGAAGTTTCATTTGAATCGACTTTTATCATTCTGATAAAGTTGTTTATATCCCTTAGTGCAAAACAAAAATTCTAGTTGGGATCTAAGAATACATGGCATTTCTAAC
>JANQNM010000093.1 GCA_028279625.1 Candidatus Nitrosopumilus sp.
ACCATCAGCAATGATGGACGGTCAAGTTGCAGCAATAAGAAAGGCATTAGATGATGAAGGTTTCTCAGATGTTTCAATAATGTCTCACTCTGCAAAACAACGTTCAAACTTTTATTCACCTTTTAGAGATGCAGCAGCATGTGCTCCAGAATTTGGAGATAGAAAAACATACCAAATGCCTTACACTAACGCAAGAGAAGCAATGATGGAAGTTGAAACGGACATCAATGAAGGAGCAGACATTGTTATGATAAAACCAGCATTATCCTACTTGGATTTGATAGCTGAAACAAGAAGAAGATTTGACGTACCTGTGTCTGCATACAGCGTTTCTGGAGAATATGCATTGGTAAAAGCAGCTTCACAGTTAGGATATGTAGATGAAAATGAGATCACTGAAGAAATTTTGTTTTCCATAAAAAGAGCAGGGGCAGACATGATTGTCACATATTTTGCAAAACCAGCTGCAAAATTCATGCAAGAATCATGAGAAACGACGAACGTTTTGAGATTGAAAGAGCACTTGATTTAATGCCACATGTAATTGGGGCAAGTTGGGCATGTGTATGGTTTAGAATGAAAGGCATCAAAAAACCCTCAAGAGAAGAATTTAGAGAAAAAACATTAGAATATTTGAAATTATCAGAACCAATCTTGAATTCGTATCCAAAAGAAGAAGAATTCACAGAAATTTGCAAGTATATTGATTTTAGAAAAAATGAAGAATATAGAAAAATTAAGTCCGGGAAGAATAATGAAATTGAGAAAAGATACGACAGATACGTCGATTATGGTTAGACTTCCTGTTTGAGTTGTTTAAGGAAGTCCTTTAGCACCTTAGTTCGTCTTTTAGCTTCAATTTTCCCTGTTTTTGTGTTCATTAAAGATTCAAGCTTTAGTAATTTTTGATAAAAGTGATCAATTGTCCATGTTTTATCATCAGGCATTCTATCTTTGCAAAAAGGATCATCAATATTGTAAAAAGGTCTCTTAAGAGAACCACCTGTAGCAAAAACTCTAGCAATTCCAATTGCGCCTATTGCATCTAATCTATCTGCATCCTGAAGTATTTGTCCTTCAAGAGTAGAAGGTTTTTTGTTTTGAGAAAAACTGTGATCACGTATTGCATCGGAAATAATTTCAATTTCATCTTGTGAAAAATCATATTTTTCTAAAATTTTTTTTGATTTTTTTGCACTCTCAATTGATGAGTTTTTTGAACGTTTGTCAGATTTAGGATAAGAAACAATATCATGAAGTAGGGCAGCACTCAGAACAAGTTTTTCATTGGCGTCCTCTTTTTTACAGATTTTTTGAGCACTTTTGTATACTCTCATAATATGTTCAAAATCATGCGCAGAATCATTTTCAATCATATGTTTTACTTCATTTTTTAGGGAATCGAGAACTTTCATTTAGAATCGCCATATTTTTGGTTTGACAAACTTTAGTTTTTTCTGTGTAATTAAAACAGTCCAATTTACAGATGCAAAGAGAACTATAATACCAATTCCTGCCACATCAATTAGTAAAATTCCCGTTATACGATCTTCGAAAATTTCTAAGAATGGTCTCAAGACAGCATTTCCAAAATAGATCATTATGATGTATGAAATTGTCCTACCAAACCAAAATCCAATATAGATTCCAAGGCTTTTTGCCTTCATCAAACCATATGTAATGAATAACATGTTACTAGGAAGCGGAGTTGCTCCAAAAAGAAATGAGGCAATTACATAACCATATTTTTTGCGATTAAGATAATCTCCAATCACATCAAGATTAGATTTTTGCTCTTTTCCAACAAATTTTCTGAATAATCCACTGATCTTCTTGAGTCCATATCTACCAATTGTTGCTCCAGTAGCGCCAACCATTGCAAGAATTACAACATCCAAAGTAGGATCCAACAAATAGAATGATGTTAATACAATCCAACTTGGTGGCATAAGAATTGGAGAGACATTAACGCCGATTAACACAAGAAAAATTCCAAGATATGAAAATTCTCCAAAAGTTTCAAAGATATCAGCCATTTTACTAAGATTCTCTGACTTTTTTTGTTTCTAA
>JANQNM010000096.1 GCA_028279625.1 Candidatus Nitrosopumilus sp.
TGTAATAATCGGTAATATCTTTAGGAGATTCTGATTGCACGACTATCTATTAGCACAGCTCGCAATAAATAGATCGCTTGTTTAATTAGACAAATGGACAATCTTGAAGAACTTGAAAAAATCTGCCAAAAAATCATAAAATTAGATCCGAAAATGCGTTCAGCTCGTTTGATCAACAGTAGAGGTCATTTGATTGCCGGTGGCATGAAAGAAGGATTGCTTTCACTTGAAGCCCAGAAACAAGATGAAATGATGTTCATGGAACTAGCATTAAGAGTTAGAATGAGACATGAATTTGATAATGAATTTGGAGAAGTTCATTTTTCAATGTCCTATAGAGAAAAGGTCATTGTCATGAGTTTTCCATTGAGTAATGATGACGTACTATTGATCTCTTGTGAAAAAGAAGCTGATTTTGGAAAAATTCCCTTCAAAGTTCTAAAAATCATTGATTCTCTCAAAAAAACACCTATGAAGACATTTTGAGCACAACAACTTAATTCAAGGAATTTTCATTTTTGATATGCCATCTGAACAACATGTGAGCTGGGATGAAATTGAATCAATGATAACAGATGTTTCAAAAAAAATTTCAAAATTGCCTAGAAAATTTCCAAGCATAACAACTTTGAGCAGAGGTGGCTTAGTTCCATCTCGTTTAATCGCTGATACTTTGGGAATTGAAAAAATTCTAGTTGATAAAAGAAAGATCTCTTCAGATTCTTTATTTGTTGATGATATTTTTGATACTGGAGATACATTTGAAAAAATTATTCCTAAAGTTGATAATCCTTCAAAATTAATTTTTGTAACTTTGTTTGCAAGACGTGGAAAAAAATACCCAAAACAACTAATCTATTCTAAAAAAACTAAAAACGATGCTTATGTAATTTTTCCTTGGGATAAATTAGAGTTTGAAAGAACAAAGAACTAATCCATACATCCAGGAAGATTTCCTTCATGTCTTTTCTTAAAATCTGAAATTAATTCTTCTTTGATTTTCTCAAAATTTTCTTCTTCTCTATACCTGAATCTTTTAGCTTTTGAGGCACATCCACCTGAAGATGTATTTTCTATAGATTGTTTCAAATTTGTACTCCCTCCAATGAACAAAATTTTCATGGCTGCATGCATCATAAACACGCCTGGAGATTCAGGAATTACTGAAAATTCATCTTCATGAAAATCTAACCAGTCTGACCAATCATTTTCTGACATGTTTAGTCATTGATCATTTTTCTCAATCCTGCACATCTGTTTCTGATAGTTACTTCTGTAACTCCAGATGCAATTGAGATGTCTTTTTGTGATTTTACTTCACCCGTACTAATACATGCAAGATAAAGTGCGGCTGCTGCAATTCCCATAGGATCTTTGCCTGCAACCATGCCAATCTTTTTTGCATCATTTAAAATCTTAATTGCTTTACGTTTGCTTTTCTCACTCAATTCTGCAATACTTGCAATTCTAGATACGCCTTTTACAGGATCTACAACTGGCATTTTTAATTCAAGTTCTCTAAAAATTAATCTGTAACATCTTGCAACATCTTTTCTTCTAATGTTGATTCCTTTTGCAATATCGTCTAATGTTCTTGGTGTTTCTGTATTTCTACATGAAGCATAAAGACATGCTGCAACTAATCCTTGAATAGAGCGACCTCTAACCAATTTCTTTTCCATAGCTTTTCTGTAAATGTAAGCCGCCTTTTCAATTACTGCATCTGTTAATGCAAGTTTGTCTTTTAATTTGTCCATTTCATTTAGTGCTTGTCTGAGATTTCTATCTGCTGAAGAATGAGCTTGTGTTCTGCTATCCCAAGTTCTTAATCTTTCAATTGAACTTTTTACACTTGCAGAAAGTGGTTTTCCAGTTGAATCTTTGTTTACTGCACCAATTATAGTTGATAATCCCATATCGTGCATTGTAAGAGATGTTCCAGCACCTACTCGAGTTCTGTTTGTTTCATCATTTGAAAATGAACGCCATTCTGCTCCAGTATCTGTAATCTTATCAGTAACTACAAATCCACATTTGCCACAAAACAATTCACCCGTATTTTCATCTGTGACCATTTTTTTGTCACCACAGGCTGGACACTTTGCTCCAGACATCGTTGGATTTTTGAGCATAACTAGTCACAATACTGCATTTAGCTTATTATCCATTTTACATAATATCTGCAGGTTAATTGTGTGTAGGTTAAGCTAACTCCCATTCTAAACTTTTAGAATATGATCTGATTTTTGCTAATTACTTAGAAGACAATATGCATAAGATGGAGTGTAAGATGGATACATGATGTTTGATTTATCATTAACATGTTTTAATCCAATTGAATGTCCTAATTCATGTGTCATGATTGTATGAACACTGTTTACATCATACAATTGAAAACTCCCATCACAACTGTAATCCCCTAATGCAACTTCTACAACACCTTTGCCAAGATGTGCATGACCTAAAACCCCCTCTCCTAGATTTCTAACAACCCACGTAACCCAAACATTTGCTTCGTGTTTGAGATTAGTAATTTCAAATTTGACCTTTGCATTTTGTCCATTTGTGTTTAAATCTTGACTCTCCCAAAACTCAAATGAATCTTTTAGTGTACTTACATGATCTAATGGTAATCCTGAAGGCTGTTCATTGATGTATACTTTGTAGTAAATGATGTATGTGTCATCAATTATTTCATACGTAGGATCAGGGAAACTCCCTGATGCTTTTTTTACTTCTTCTTCAAAATTCCATTTAACATAATCTCTGAGAAATTTCTTTATGACATCTTGGCTAGGATTGGGAAATTCTATGTATCTTTTTTCCTTGGAAATGTTCTTAGAAATATCTCTTAGATACCTCTCAAACAAATAAAATTCATGATCTAGTTCTTCTTGAGTTTGAGATGCTTCTTGTAAATTAACAACAATTAGCCCATTTTCAATCATGTATTGAATTCCTGAAACAAATGCCTCATCATCAATTTGTTGTTCTGACCACCAACCAGCATTGATTTTAATCCAATCTGGAATTTTTTCATCCGAAGAACTCTGTATCTCTGCAGGAGGAATTTGTATAATTTTGTTCTCAATCAAAAAAAGTAATGCTGAAACAAATTCTGTATCATCAATATTTCCTTCAGACCACCATTTTGCAATTGGCTTAACCCAATCTGGAATAGTAGTTGGAAATTCTTTTTCAAGTCCAATTGGTTTTTCTGTAGCAGTATAGGGATATTTTGAAATCACTTTTTGAATAAATTCATCATAGTTTTTGATTACTATGCTGTTAGGTTTCTCATTAGCTGCTTTTTCAAAATACGAAATTGATTCTTCATATTCTCCTAAATATCCAAATCCTAGACCAAGACCTGTTAATGCAATAACATCATTTGGTCTATGCTGAAAAACTTTGTAGAATTGCTTTAATGAATTTGTATGGTCTTCGATATTACTTTGTGCAATTCCTTTCATTTTTAATGTTGAAATATTGTTTGGGGCAATTTCTAAAATGTCATCATAAATTGCAATGGCTTGTTTGTATTCTCCTTTATCAAAATGCTCTTTTGCTTGATTAAACATTATTTCTGCTTCCATTTCTGTTTGTGCAAAAGCTGTACTGGTAACTAATGAGCCAAGAAGAATTACCGTTAAGATATATTCTATTTTCAAGATAAATTTTCTCATATTCTGATTTTAGATATAGTTTGTTTCTATTTTATACTCAATCCAAGCCTGAATTTCTGATATGATTTATAGAATTTTTTTAGAAAATCTTTAATTCATTTGTGATTACGTGTTTTGTATTGAGTAAAATTGGTGCTGGGGAAATAATATATGATTTACGTAAAAAAATCCATGAGATTCAAGCAGAATTAAATCAACTAGGAAACCCTGCCTCAGAAATCCCTGAAATGATTGAATCTACAAATTTACTACGACAAAATGAATTTCTTACAAAGTCTAATGATAAGAAAACTGAATTACTTTCTACATATGAGCAATATTCTGAAGCATTAGAAGAATTACTTTCATCTGTTTTTGATATTCAAAACGATCTCAAAGAGATTCTAAAAGAACAATCCTCAATGCTTTCTAAAAGCACAAAACCAAAAAAATCTACTAAAACTAAATCAAAAACCAAAAAGTAGTCTATTTTGATAAATGAACAATATCTCCTGCAATAATTCGACTAGATTTCCCTTTATCTGAAACAACCAAAGCACCATCTTCATCAATTTTTGTTGCTTTGCCCTTTATTTTGCCATTAATTGTATCAAGTTCCACTTGTTTTCCAATTGTAGATGACCTTTTGGTCCATTCAGTAATGATCTTTTTTGTTTGTCTCTTGTTTAAGGTCTCATAGATTTTTTCTAATTCAATCAAAAATGTTTGAACTAATTGAACTGGCTTGATATTATTTTTTTGCTCACAAAGTGATGCTACTCCGTAAAAATTTGGTGTTCCTCTTAGTGTTTTTTCAATCTGTTTTACATCTACATCAAAATTGATTCCTACACCCAACACCAAATTTTCAATTTTGTTTGATTCTAAAGACACATCAACTAACATTCCTGCAACTTTTTTTCCTTTTATGGTAAGGTCATTTGGCCATTTTAATTCTGGAAAAATATTGAATGTTTTTTCAATTGCAATAGATAATGCAAGTGCAGAAGCTATTGGAAATAATGTTGTAATTGAAATGTCAAATTTTGGATGTAAAATAACTGACAGCCAGATTCCTCCTTTTGGCGAAACCCATTTTCTTCCTGATCTTCCTTTTCCTCCAGTTTGTTTTGCTGCAACAATTACTGTACCATTATTTGCAGCCTCGTTTGACATTTTTAATGCCTGATTTTGAGTTGAATCAATAGAATCAAAGTAGTATGCTTGCTGACCAATGGTTTTTGTTTTTAGACCTTTAGTTATTTCCCATGGAAGTAATTCTTGAGAATTTGAAATTAGTTTGTAACCTAGTTTTTGTTTTGATTCAATAGTGTATCCTAATTCTTGAATTTTTTTGATATGTTTCCAAACTGCTATCCTGCTGATTCTTAAGACATCACTCAAATCTTGGCCAGAAAGATATTCCGTGTTATGTGTTTGTAAAAATGTAAGAACCTTGACTAGTCCTGGATTATCAAATGAATTGTAAATCAACAAATGATATTTTTAATTCAAGTATAAAATTCCCACTAGAATCCAATGTCGATGTCAAATCCGCCATCGTCCATTCCACCACCCATTCCACCATCGTCCATTGCGCCATCTGCGCCTTCAGGCATACTTTCAGCTGGAACATAGTCACCCATGGTTGCACCCATCATACTGAACATCATTGAGAACATCATCATGTCCATGATTCCAAAAAACATCATCATTGGCAAAAATGATCTGTTATCATCCATGAAACCCTTTAGCTTTTCTTTATCTCCTTTTTGATACAATGCTTGCATCTGATTCCATTTTTCTTGAACTTCATGCAGTCTCTGATCTAATTCATTTGAGCCCTTTTCTGTAACCTTTAATTCAATTTTCTTTCCTAGCCATCCTTTCTTCTCTTCAACAACAATGAAACCTCTTTCTTCTAATTTCTCCAAAATTGAATTGAGTTCATCAGGATCAATCTTTGTTGCTCTTTGAATTTTATCAAATTTTTTCTCTCCTCTTCTGATTGCTCCTAGTACGATTACGTCTTTGGCTTCTTCCATGTTTTATGCTCACAATTACGACTAAAAAATTCTTTGCTAATTTAGAAAATCTTCAAAAATTATATTTATCAATTTTATGTGTAAATTATGGAACGTGACGATCATAATGATGAGCAAATTCGTGAAATTTTGTCTATGAAAAAAGTAGCAGTCATTGGCATGTCTAAAAATTCTTCAAAAGCAGCCCATTATGTGCCTAAATATCTCTCAGATAATGGATTTGATATAACTCCTGTAAACCCCACAACTAATGAAATTATTGGAAAAAAATGTTACAACTCTGTAACTGACATTGATGAAAAAATTGATATTATTGACATCTTTAGACCTTCAGAAGAAGTTTTGCCCTTTGTGCAAGATGCAATAAAGAAAAAACCCAAAGTCATTTGGTTGCAAGAAGGAATTCACAATTCTGAAGCTGAAGAATTGGCAAGAAAAGAGGGCATCCAAGTTGTCTTTAATCGTTGCATGTTAGCAGAACATCAAAGATTGTGTTAATGTGACAAACCTTGAAGATTTTTGTCACGATTTGCTAGAACTAACAAAAAATTAAAACAAAAAACTCTGAATCCTAGGCAGAGATAAATATTCTGATAGAACAATTATTGCATGCCAATCAAACTTGGTTTAATCGGAAAAACCAACACTGGAAAAACAACTTTCTTTAACTCTGCAACATTATCTTCTGAAGAAATTTCATCTTATCCATTTACGACAAAATCCCCTGTTTCTGGAGTATCGCATGCAATCTCCCTATGTGTGTGTCTTGAATTTCAAAAATCTTGTAATCCCAATAATTCAAAATGTATAGACGGGTGGCGATACGTTCCAATTGAACTAATTGATCTTCCAGGCCTTATCAAAGATGCATGGAAAGGCAAAGGACTTGGAAATCAATTCTTGTCAATTGCAGCCCAGTCTGATGCGCTTCTTCACGTAGTTGATGCCTCAGGTGGCATTGATTCTACTGGAAAAATTACTGAAGTAGGAACTGGTGATCCAATTTCTGATTTTGCAGACATTGAAGAAGAATTAATCATGTGGTATCATAAAATTTTAGAAGGGAATAGAGACAAAGTTTCAAAACTAATTCGATCAGGATCTGATACCATTGAAGCAATAACTGATTTGTATCGTGGAATTGGTGTAAACAAGAATCATGTTAAAGAAGCATTAGTTGCCACTGGATTAGAAGAAAAAGAGTTTGATGACTATGATATGGTTGATAGCAAAAAATTTTCATCTTATCTGAGAAAAATATCAAAACCCACTCTTATTGTGGCAAACAAGATTGATGTTGAAGGTGCTGACAAAAATTTTGCAAGACTAAGAGAGCGCTATAATGATTCAATAGTCATTCCTGTAAGTGGAGATAGTGAGTTTAGTCTAAGACGAGCAGAACAAAAAGGACTGATAAAATACTCTCCGGGTTCTGAACAATTTGAAATCATAAAATCTGAAGAACTCAATGAAAAACAAATCAATGCATTGAATTTCATCAAACAAGGGATAATGGGTGAATATATGAGAACTGGCGTTCAATTTGCAATTAATGTGGCAGTTTTCAAATTACTGAAAATGAATTCGATATATCCTGTGGCTGATGAGAAAAATCTTGCAGATAAAAAAGGCCGTGTACTTCCAGATTTAATTTTGCTTAAGGATGGTGCAACAATTGATGATCTGGCAAAAGAAATTCACACTGATTTGACCAAAGGATTACTTTATGGAAAAGATTTGAGATACAACTTACGATTACCAGTTGACTATCAACTAAGAGATAGGGATGTTGTATCACTAGTTAGTGCAGCAAAAAAATAATCATTCTTTTTTCTTGCTTCTTGGTTTTGTTCTAAGTACTGCTCGACAACACACACATCTTGCATCGCATGTTGACATGAAAATACCACAAAATGTGCATCTCTTCTGTCCTATCTCATATCTTATCTTGTTTGGAGCTGGCTCTGCCTTGTGCATTTGACAAATTCCTCTACATGTTCTACCCATTAATTTCACCTCCTATTCTTTTTTTGATTTCTTTTGTTCTGTCTCTGATTGTAACAGCACTAATTCCAGAAACTTTAGAGATTTTTAACTGCGAAACTTTTTCAGCACTCATTATGGTTGCTAAATGAATTGATGCAGCTGCCATCGCCATTGGATTTTTGCTAGTTGAAACACTTTTTTTTTCTGCAATGCCAAGAATTTTGAATGCCAGTCTTTCTGTTTTCTCTGAAATGCTAACTGCCTTTGCAATTCTTGTAACGAATTCCTTAGGACTATATGTTTCTGGATAAATTTCCAGTTTTTTTGCTAAGAATCTGTAAATCCTTTGAAGATTTTTTTTCTTGATATTTCCTGCTTTTGCAACATCTTGTAAAGTTCTTGGGGTGTTTGTCATTCTACATGTAATGTAAACTGCAGCACAAAGAATTCCTGATGTTGATCTTCCTGCAAGAATTTTTTTTGCAGCAATTTTTCTAAACAAATAAGCAGTTTGCTCTACTACTGATTCAGGTAATCCTAACTTTGCACTAATTCCATCAAGCATTGTGAAGGCTTTTTGAAATGATTTTACTGAACTAGATGAACGACTGTTTCTGTCCCACATTCGTAGACGATAAAACATTCGGCGATTTTCATTTGAAAGGCTCTTACCTGTAGCATCTTTGTCTCTTGATTCTATGATGGTAGATAGACCCATATCTACCATCTTCAAAGACGTTTTCCTTCCTACTCTGCTATTATTCTGATATTCTTCACCAGTAAGACCAATTGTTTCAGGTCCACTATCTACAGTTCTTTCTATTAGTACTGCACCACAAGTAACACATGCAACTTCTCCTGTGTCGATATCTGTGATAATTTTATGTTTTTTACAATTCTTTTGATGGATTAATTTGGTTAACATTTTTCTCTCCCAAAAAATGCACCACACTCTTCACATGAAACTCCATGTTCATAGGATTCAATTTTGTCACAACCACATTCAATGCAAATTCTAATATCAGGATTTACATAATTGAGAAGTTTACTATTTTCTTTTTGAACAATTTTTTGTTTCATGAATAAATTATGCTTAGAAAATATTTAAGACGAGATTGATTTTTCAACTAGTGCCAACAAAATAGTTTTAACGATTTATGAAATCTGCCAAATTTGTTTTTGTGATTTTGAAATTTGTATAATGATCTAAAATTTGTTTTGCAAGTAATGCTAAAGATATTTTGACTTCATTTGTTTTTGTTGGATCTGTATTTGGATATAATCTTAGTGTGGTTTTAGAATCAGATGTAGATATTTCGATTAAGAATTGTTGCTTTATATTTGAAATCGTTGTTGTTGGAAGCAGTCCTTTTCTAGCATCTTTGTCTACAAAGATAGTTGAAATTTTTATCAAATTTGGTTCAGTTTTTAATATTTGCTTAAATTTTTTTGAAAAATCTTTTAGATCTATTTTTTGATCAAATGCTATATGTGGCATAATTTTGTTTTTTCATTATGATATTTAGCAATCTCAAAAAATAATCACCAGTGCTAATATTTTCTATAATTCATAATTTTTAGGTATAAATTAGCACTAGAAATGATTTTTTCATTATTATTTGCATTATTTTTTTCTTAAAATTTTTGGGATTTCGTCTAAAGTAATATCTGGAATTACGTCTGCATCAAATTTTGGAATTTTTTTAGCTTGTAATGCATATCCTCCAATTAAAACTGGAATATCGAATGTATCCTTGATTTTTCTTACTAATCTTTGCCCTGCAGCAAGATTGTCTTCTAATGTAATAGAAATGAAAACTACCTCTGGTTTATTATTATCAATAAAACTTAAGATAGATTCAGTAGGCATTGATGTTCCCATATTGAAAACTTTGAATCCTTTTATTGAAAGATATGTTTCTAGTACATCGCATCCTAAATGATGTTCTTCTCCTAATGGAACGCATATGAGAATTTTCTTTTTCTTTCCACTTCCTGAAACTTTATCCATGATAATTCTAACAAGTGTTTGTGCAATATTGCTTGCAACATGTTCTGTTGCAATGCTAATTTTACCTGAAGCCCATTCTTCTCCAATTCTATACATTACAGGTTTGAGAATTTTATCAAAGAAATCTGATGAATTAAAAATTTTGATATATTCTTCATAAATCTTTACTGCCTCTTGAATATTTCCTTCAGTTAATTTTTTGTACAATTGTTGTTTTGATTTTTTTGAAGCCTCTTCTCTTTTTTTGATGTCTTTAGGATTGTATAATGCTAAAACTGATAATATTTTTGGATCATTTCTATAATCTACTGGAATATCATCTTTTACTACGTCTGATGCTTTTCCTAAATATTTTACAATCTCTTGCTTTGAAGTACTTTTCTTAGAATCCCAGACGCTCTTTACTAGATACAAATATTGATCTGATTTTACTTTCTTGGCTCTAATGTAGACCATGCTGTTAATCTGCTTTTTGCGTATATAACTAATGCCAACATAATTTTCTAGTGCTAATTATAAAAATCTGTTTTAAAATGAGAAATTACACCTGTTTGGCACTAGTAAAAAAATTATCACTAGCTTAAATAATTTTTAAAGACAAAAACTTTCATGACAACAGTGGGGAATCTAAAAACACTTTCAAAATCTGTAAACTCAGAATCTCCTTTTTCCATTCTAGTTACAGGAGCAACAGGGTTTATTGGTTCTCGATTAATTTCTGAATTGTCTTCTTTAGGATATGCCGTAAAAGGATTGAGTAGAAAAAAACTTGAGAATAGAAAAAATGTAAAATATGTTCAGGCTGATGTCTTTGAACCAGACCAATTACAACAAGCATTGAATGGAATTGAAACGGCATATTATTTACTGCACTCTATGGAGGGTGATAAACAACAATGGCAAAAGTTTTCTTCACGAGAGAAAATTCAGGCTAGAAATTTTCTTGATGCTGCTACAAAAGCAGGTGTAAAAAGAATAATCTACCTTGGAGGTCTGGTTTACGAAGATTCAGAACTATCTCCACATATGAAAAGTCGAAAAGAAGTAGGTGAAATCCTTGCATCAGGAAACATTCCTGTAACTGAATTACGTGCATCTCTCATTATTGGTGCTGGTGGTGGTTCTTATGCTATGCTAAGATATCTTGTGGAGAGATTACGTGTAATGGTGTGTCCTTCCTGGGTAAAATCCATGGCTCAACCAATTGCTGTAGATGATGTTGTTCAATATTTGATTGGGTGTTTAAAAAAACCTGAAACATCTGGAAAAATTTTTGAGATCGGCGGACCTGATAAAATGACCTATGAAGAATTAATGAGAGTCTATTCTGCATATCTTAACAAAAATCTCTTTGTGCTACAAATCCCATTTTTGACAACAAGGCTTTCATCCTATTGGGTAGATCTTATTACTCCAGTAAAAGCATCACTTGCAAGACCGTTAATTGATAGTTTAGTCCATGATACGGTTGTAACAGACGATTCTATCAAAGAAATAATTCCAATTAATCTGAAATCAGTTCGCGAATCAATTGACATTGCAACTCAAGAAATGAAGTCCTCTCCTCCTAAAATTGAATTAAAAGAAGAAAAAACTGGTTTCAAAATTAATCAGAAAATTATTTTAGTTTCTCTAGTATCTTTAGCTATGATTGGAACTACTTACTATTGGTTAGATGACCGAACTGATGTCTACCAACCATTTTGGTTAATGGGTTCCATTATTTGGTATGCTGTAATAATCATGTCAATTCTGTGTATTCGAAATAAAACCCGTCTTGGTTACTTGATGGCAGGTGTTTTGTCTTGGGTGACATTGGCATTTTGGCTTTTTGACAATTTCTACGTGGTCTTTGATACTTCTATTATTGCATCTACTCCAAATGAAATCATGATCATACGAAATTTTATCGGTATTGTAACTGCTGCTGTTACTGTAGTTGCATCTCATAATCTATTTCATAAAGTTATAGACTATCAAAAGAAAGGAAATCCAATTTAGTTATTGTTTGTGATTTTTTATTTTGGTTAAAACATCGTTTGTCATTTTCAACAAACTGTCAATTGAGTCTCCTGCATGACTTGTGTTCATGTGGTATTTTGATAGATATTCTAACATAATAGGTTGTATGTTAGATTATGTTACAATATGGGTATTTGAGCCTAGAAAATTATTGAATTCTTAACATTGAATTATCAGAAATGATAATTTCTTTGAATTTTTCAGGATGGATAATTTTTGCTAAAATTTCTAATCCTTCTACGGTTCTGATACTAGGCTTACTGAAAAATGAATTAGCATCTACTGCAAAAACTTGTTTGTCTTTTACAGCTTGTAATGTATTCCATCTCTCATTATTTTTTAAAATTTTCTCATATTCTAAAATTGTTCGATTTGTATCAAAACCACATGGCATCAAAATAATGATGTCTGGATTAGACGAAATTACTTCATCAAAACTTATTCGTCTTGAATGTTCACCAACTTTACTTATCAAATTTATTCCTCCTGCCAACTCCACCATTTCTGGAATCCAATGCCCTGCAGTAAAAAATGGTTCCAGCCATTCAATTGCTAAGATTTTTGGCCTTTTTTCAAATTGGTTGGTTTTAATTTTTGTAATTCTCTTTTCTAATTTTTCTATAATTTCATTTGCTTTGGATTCTTTTTCTAGAATCTTTCCTAACTCTGAAACTGTTTGAATTATCTCTTGTAAATTATGAGGGTCCATTGAATGTAGTATGGGCTTTTTCTCTAGAATCTTTACTGCTTGGTTGACTTGATTAGTATATGCTGCACATACTTCACATGTATCTTGAGAAATGATTAGATCAGGTTCTGCTCTTTTGAGATTTTGTTCATCTAAAACAAAAATGTCTTTTCCTTCATTTAGTAATCTACAAGTCATTGAATCGATCTCTTTGCTTGTTAATTGATCTGAATCAATAACAGAATTGATGACTTTGGGTTTTGTTATTGCATTCTTTGGAAATTTGCATTCATGTGTAACTCCGAAAAGATTTTCATCTACTCCAAACTCGTATAATAATTCAGTTCCACTTGGTAAAAATGAAACTATTCTTTCTATTGCCATACTGTGCCTTGAGGATTATTCTTTAAACATTATACGCTTACTTGATGTCAATTCTAAGAATTCGGCAACTTAATAGGCTCAATTTAGGCATAAATTCTCATGTCTTCTGATTCTCAAGACATTAGACGTTCAATTTTGTCAAAATGGCATGAAACACTTTCAAAATATGGTAACCTCTACTCATCTGATTCTATAAGTGGCACTAGTCCTCCATCTGTTTTTGTTGGTTCCTATAATTATCCCAAAGTCTTTGTAGGTCCAATGGTTCCTCCTGTTCATGGAGACACCAGTTTATTGGATAGTCCAGAAAATTGGAAAGGAAAATCTCTTGAAGAAATTGTAAATTTTAGATTAAATCTAATTCGTGGAATTCAAAAAATTCCTATTGATCAAACTGAGGGCAGATATATTGAAAATCTTCAAGAAGTAGCAATGTCATCAAAACCAATTGACTCTGATTTGTCATTTACAAAATCCACCGCTTCGAATATTTCTATTGATGGTGAGAGTGCTCCTTTTGGCCCTATTGGTGAAATAAAATCTGCAAAATTTTCTAGCACTACTTCAGAAAAATCTATTGAAAAAATTTTCTATGATAAAGATCTAAAGGCTCAGGATGCAATATTGAATTTGTATAATTCTGGAATTGATATCTCAAAAATTCAAAAATGTTTTAGCATTGGAATGTTAGGACAGAAAAGAAAACTTGTTCCAACTAGATGGAGTATTACTGCAACTGATGACATAATTTCAAAATCATTACAAGAAGAGATTCTAGATTTTAGTTTGATTGATTCTTGTAAAATATTTTTTTATGAACATTTAGGAAATTTGTTTTCCGTTGTACTTTTTCCTCATAGATGGGTCTATGAGATGATTGAAGCCTGGTATTCTAATGGAGTACTTGGGTTTGGCTCTGATTCTGAGAATGCACGCGGCATAGACCATCCTCCGGCAATAGCTGGTGCCTATTTTGCAGCCAAATTAGGCGTTCTAGAGTATCTTTCTGAGAAAAAAATTCAATCTGGAGTAGTCATTTTGAGAGAAATCCGACCTGAATACGCAATACCTGTAGGCGTTTGGCAAGTAAGGGAAGGAATTCGTGAGGCAATGAAGCAAAAACCTGTAATTGCTGACAGTTTTGATAATGCACTACAACTAGCTTCAGATAAAATGAGTATTAGCAAATCTGAGTGGCTTTCACATGGTAAGATTCTATCAATGATGAGACAAAAAACTCTATCTGACTTTTTCTAGAATTGTTTTTGAGAAAGCATGTGAAACAAGTTCCCTGGCTGTGGGTCTGAATACAACAAGAAATATGTTTGACTTGCAAGATATGTATTGTTGAATCTGTATATGATTGGATTTATTTCTGAAAGGATTTCCCCTATGCTAATTTCCTCTTCTCGAAACTCATTAAGTAATTTGAAAAATTGTTCTTTTTCTGTCTGATTAAAATTCTTTGAAAAATATCCAAAAATATGCATTATTACATTAATGTGTGATTTTGTTGTAGGATTTTTCTCTATTGCTAAATTAAGATGCTCTTCATAATCTGCTAACAGTTCAGATAATGAGATTTTTTTATAACTTGCAACAATATTTCCAAGAATCTTTAACTCGTTTTGATCATGAGCCATAACCATATACTTGTTCATTGCTTGAAACGAAACAACATTTTTCATTTTTTGAGATTTTTTTACATCTTCAAATCTTTCTAAAATATATTCTTTAACTTCTTTTTCAGAAACTCTTTGGACCTTTGAATTTTCCATTTTTTGTTTTTTGCTCACTTTTGAATTTCATTTCTGTTTGCATATAAAGACGGACAGAATTAATTTTGATTACCACTAGAAATCTGTGTTTGAATTGATATTTTTAGCACTAGTTCAATTTTTAGCACTAGCTTATATATCATGAAAGCAAAATTTGCATTATGAAAACAGCAATTACCGCAATTGCAGCAATTCTTCTGGTAGCATCTTCAGCAAGTTATGCTTATGCCGAAGTTCCAGGTTGGGTAAAGAACAATGCAGGTTGGTGGGCTGATGGAACAATTTCTCAATCAGAATTTCTTACAGGAATTGAATTTTTGATCGTCGATGGAATTATTTCTGTTCCTCCAACTACCATATCTGCAGAATCTTCTGAGAGTGTACCATCTTGGGTAAAGAACAATGCAGGTTGGTGGGCCGAAGGAGTCACCACTGATGGCGAATTTGTTAATGCGATTCAGCATTTAATGGCAATTGGATTGATTTCAATTCCTTCATCTGCTGAAGCAGAATCTATACCATCTACATCTTCAAGTGAAGATCCAAGGTTAACTGAACTTGAAGCAGAATTAGAAGCATGTTCTGAAATCAAAAAAGCATACAAGCGACTTGATTGTGAAAAAGCAGTTGAAAAAGAACTAACACTATACAACTACAAAAAGAA